>UQVV01000036.1 GCA_900544635.1 uncultured Cloacibacillus sp.
AGAGCCTCTTTCTTCAGTCTTTCGAGAACGTCGTCGAACGCGCCCGCGGCCTTCGCGCCAGCCGCGCACGGATGCCCGCCGCCGCCGAAAGCCGCGGCGACCGCGCGCGCGCTGTATGGCGGCCTCGCGCGGACGCTGAGCTTGCAGTAGCCGTCGTACTCCGTGAGGAAGAGCGCGAGCTTCACGCCCTTTATGCGAAGCAGCATATTCACAAGGCCGTCGAGCTCCGCGCTTCCCGCGCCAGACTCCTCGAGCTCCTTGCGGCGCAGCCAGAAAATCGCGCGCTCTCCGCCGCCAAAGGCCTCCGTGCGCGAGAGCGCGAGCCCCCACAGACGCAGCGACGCAGCGCTCATGTTCTGGCTCACGCGGTCGTCTATCTCGTCGGGCTTAGCGCCAGCTTCGAGCAGAATTCCGGCGCAGCGGTGGCTCTCCGCGGTCGTCGAGCTGAAGCGGAAGCTGCCGTTGTCGGTAGAGAGCGCCGTGTAGAGCGCCGCGGCCTCGTCCGCGGTTATGCCCACGCCGTAGGCCTCCATGAGGCGCACGACGATTTCCGCCGTCGCCGAAGCTCCCGGATCGACGAGGTTCGTCTTGCAGAAAAGCCTGTTGTCGCCGTGGTGGTCTATGCAGAGCGAATCCTCGCAGGCAGAGAGCAGCTCGCCGAAATTATCGACAGAACGCTCCGCCGTGCTCATATCCACCGCAATCAGCAGAGCGCCCTCGGCCAGCGAACGCGGCGCGGAGTGCGAACAGATCAGTTCGTCGGAATAGGGGAAAAACGAAAAGACGGGCGGCAGCGGGTCCTTCGAGACAATCGCGGCGCGTTTGCCGCAGCGCTTCGCGAGCGAGTAGAGCGCGAATGCGCTGCCCAGAGTGTCGCCGTCGGGGTGCTCGTGGCAGACGAGCGTCCACGCGCCGTGATTTTTCAGCTTTGCGAACGCTTCGAGGAAGGTCTCGCCGCTCAGCATATTTCCTACCGCTCCGCCTTCATTTTCGCGTCGCGCTCGGCCACCATGTCGAGCAGCTCGTCCATCCTGCGCGCCTTGACCTCCGACTCGTCGAAGCAGAAATGCAGCTCCGGAATCGTGCGCAGGCGCATCTCCTTGCCGAGCATCGCGCGAAGCACGGGGGCAGCGGCGTCGAGCGCCGTCTGAACCTTCTCGCGGTCCTCCTGGTTTATAAGCGTGTAGAAGACTTTCGCGTGGCCGAGGTCGCGCGACACCGAGACCATCGTCAGTATCGCCTCGCCCGCGTCGGAGTTCTTTATCCTCGTCTGAAGCATTCCGGAAATTAGGCGCAGAAATTCCTTATTGAGCCTGTCTATCCGATATGTCACCATAGTTGAACACCTCCAGAGAAAAGCCGGTTATTTCAAATTCTCCGTCCTCTTCCCTCTGATATAGAAATTTTTCGAGATTGCGCATCCGCTCGTCGAGCTCGCGCGGCGACGACCCCGCTGCGGCGAAGCCGAGCTCCGCGGCGTCGTGCGAGCCGTCGGGGCCGAGGTCTGCCGCCGATATGGAAAAGCGCCCGCGCACGCCGTCCGTGATGGAACGGACGACGTGCCGCCTGTCCTTGAGGCTCGCCGCGAACGGGAGGCGCATCTCAAGCCGCGCGGCGGCTATCCAGAGCTGCATCGCGCGCCGTTAGTCCAGGGACTTTTTCTCTTTCAGTATCTCGTAGGCCTCGATGACGTCGCCCACGCGGAAGTCCTGGAACTTCTCGAAGCTGAGGCCGCATTCGTTTCCGGCCTTTATCTCGCGCACGTCGTCCTTGAAGTGCTTGAGGCTCGAGAGCTCGCCGCTCCAGAAGACGACGCCGTCGCGTATTAGGCGCACCTTCGCGCTTCTGCGGATGAGCCCCTCCGTCACGCGGCAGCCCGCGATGTTGCCGACCTTCGGGACGCGGAAGATTTCGCGTATCTCCGCCTGGCCGAGCGTGTGTTCGCGCAGCTCGGGCGCGAGCATACCCTCCATGGCCGCCTTCACGTCGTCAAGCATGTCGTATATGACCTGGTAGAGGCGTATCTGGACGCCTTCGTTTTCGGCTATCTTCTTTGCGTTGCTGTCGGGGCGGACGTTGAAGCCGACGATGATCGCGTTCGAGGCCGAGGCGAGCATTACGTCGGATTCCGAAATGCGTCCGACGCCTTCGTGGACTATGTTGATAGAGACGGCGTCGGTGCTCATCTTCATGAGCGAAGAATGGAAGGCCTCGAGCGAGCCCTGCACGTCGGTCTTGAGGACTATGCGGAGCTGCGGAACCTCTTCGGTCTGCATCTTCTCGTAGAGCTCTTCGAGCGTCAGGCGCTTCGCCTTGCTCTGGTCGGTCTCGCGGCGCTCGAATTCGCTCTGCGACATAAGCTCGCGCGCCTCGCGCTCAGACGAAAGCGTCGTGAACTTCTCGCCGGGCTGCGGGACGCTCTCAAGGCCGAGGACCTCGACCGGCATGCTCGGGCCCGCTTCGTTGACGTTGCGTCCCTTGTCGTCTATCATCGCGCGGATTTTGCCCCACGCGGAGCCGGTGTGTATGATGTCGCCGCGGCGCAGCGTTCCGTCCTGAACGATGACGGTGGCGACGGGGCCCTTGCCCTTGTCGAGGTTCGCCTCGATGACGGTGCCGGTGGGCGCGGCCTTCGGGTCAGCCTTGAGCTCCTGCATTTCGGCGACGAGCAGAAGCATTTCGAGCAGGTCGTCCACATGGAGCCCCTTCTTCGCGGCTACGTCGACCATAATCGTGTCGCCGCCCCATTCCTCGGGGATGAGGCCGTAGTCGGAGAGCTGCTGGCGCACGCGCTCGGGCTTCGCCTCGGGCTTGTCTATCTTGTTGACCGCGACGACTATCGGCACGCCCGCGGCCTTCGCATGGTTGAGCGCCTCGACGGTCTGCGGTTTGATGCCGTCATCCGCGGCGACGACGAGTACGGCGATGTCCGTGACCTGAGCGCCGCGCGCGCGCATCGAGGTGAAGGCCTCGTGGCCCGGCGTGTCGAGGAAGACGAGCGTGTTGCCGTTGTATTCGACGCGCGAGGCTCCTATGTGCTGCGTGATGCCGCCGGCCTCTTTTTCGGTGACGTGCGTCTTTCTGATGTTGTCGAGGAGCGTCGTCTTGCCGTGGTCGACGTGGCCCATGACGGTGATGATCGGCGGGCGCGGCTGAAGCTCTCCGTCGCCGCCCTGCTTGCCCTTTTTCTTTTTATCCTTGGCTTTGAGTTTTTTGTGGGATACCGGCTTCGGAGCCTCCGCGCGCTGCTGCGGCGCGGGCTCTTCCGCGGGCTTCGCTTCGGCCGTCTCCGCCGCGGCTTCGGCGGGCGCCGGTTCTTCCTTCGCCGGAGCGGGGGCCGGAGTCTCCGAGGCGAAGACGAAATTCTTTTTGAAGGTCTTGCCGAGTATCTGGAGAATCTTTTCGTCGGCGCGCGTCGTCGCGGGGAGCATGAGCCCCTCCATCATCAGCGCCTTGACCGCGCTTCCGGCCTTTTCGCCCGCGAGCGCCGCTACGTCGGAGACGGAAGCGCCCTCCTTCACCGCGACGGTCGGGTAGGTGGATATAGCCTCTATCTCCTGGCGCGAGGCCTCTTCCTGCGCCTTGTTCAGCGACTCCTCCACCATCGGGACGAGTTCTTCGTCTATCGAGCTCATATGCGATTTAATGCTGATGCCGAGGCCCGTTAGCAGCTCGACCATTTCGGTGTTGCTCTTTCCGAGCTTTTTAGCCAGATCATAAACTCTGATTTTACTCATTCGCATCACTCCTGTCACAAGTCAGTGTGTAAATTTTTTTAACAAAGCCGCTTTTCATTGGGAGCGCGGCGGTCTGCGCCGCGGTTATCCCAAGGCTCGCGCCGAGCTCGCCGCGGCCAGTGCCTTCCAGTAAAAATATCTCCGCCGTCCCGCGCTGCGCAGCCGCCTCGATATGGCGCGAGACGTTCGCGGAGCAGTCGTCCGTCACAAACACGGCGAACTTTTCCGCGCCCTTCAGCGCCGGCAGGACTTTATCCTGCCCGACGAGAAGCTCCCCCGCGCGGCGCGCCATGCCGAGCATATCCAGAACCTTGCGCTCGCGGCAGACTCTCACGCTTCGTTCCCCATTTTCTCGCAGAGCGCGGCGAGTTCCTCGTAGACCGATTCGGGAACTTCCGTCTTGAGCGCGCGCGAAAGCGATTTTTTCTTCTTCGCCGCGGCGACGCAGGCGGGGTCCGCGCAGAGGTACGCGCCGCGCCCGTTCGCCTTGCCGGTCGGGTCGTAGCGCACCTCGCCCTCCGGCGAGCGCACGACGCGCAGAAGCGTCCGCTTCGGCGACTCCTCGCCGCAGCCTACGCATGTGCGCGGGCGCTGTTTCTTCACGGGCTGCTTCGCGGCCTTAGCCATCGGCCCTTACTTGCCCTCCTCCGACATCATCTCGGAGAAATCCATGAAGAGGTCCTTCATCGTCGGCAGCTTTTCCTCGTCCTTCACCTTGATGTCTATCTTCCATCCGGTGAGGCGCGCCGCGAGGCGGACGTTCTGCCCGGCCTTGCCTATCGCGAGCGAAAGCTGGTCTGAATGGACGTAGGCGATTACCGAGCGGTCCTGGTCGAGCAGCGGCTCGATGCGGACTATCTTCGCGGGCGAGAGCGCGTTCACGATGTATTTGAGCGGGTCGCTGTTGTAGACGATTATGTCTATTCTTTCGCCGTTGAGCTCGCTGCTGATGGATTTGATGCGTCCGCCCTGCTTTCCTACGCACGCGCCGAGCGGCTCGACGTTCACGTCGAGGCTCGCGACGGCGATCTTCGCGCGCGTTCCGGCTTCGCGGACGATGTTGCGTATCTCGACGACGCCGTCGCTGATCTCCGGCACTTCAAGCTCGAGCAGGCGGCGCAGGAGTCCGGGGTGCGTGCGCGAAACTATTATGCGCGGGCCGCGCGTCGTCTGGCGCACGTCGAGAAGATAAAATTTCATGCGGTCGCCGGGGTTGTACTTCTCGCCGACGATGCGCTCTTCCTTCGGCATTATCGCCTCCGTCTTGTCGTTGAGGCGGACGAGTATCTGGTCGCCCTCGGCCTTGAATATCGAGCCGGTGACGATGTTTCCTATCTTGTCGGAGAACTGCTCGTAGACGACCTGGCGCTCCGCGTCCTTGAGCTTCTGAATGATGACCTGGCGCGCAGTCTGCGCGGCGATGCGTCCGAAGTCCTCGGGCAGCACCTCGGAGCGTATGACGTCGCCGACCTCGAGGTCCTTGTAGCCGCGGCGCTCCGCCTCTTCGGGCGTCATCTCCGCATCCGTGTTCACGACCTCGCTTACTATTTCGTAGACCTCGTAGAGCGATATTTCTCCGCTCTCTATGTCGATGTGGACTTCTATATGCTGGTTGCCGCCCTTGAACTTTTTGTAGGCGGAGACCATCGCGGCCTCAAGGCTCGAGACTATCGTCTCCTCGGAAAGCCCCTTCTCCTCTTCTATCTGTTTCAGAACTTTTTTGAAATCTTTGCCAAGCTGCATTTTTCCAGTCCGACCCCTTTCTGTGTGATGAATTATTTTTTCTTCTTTGGTATTTTCTTAAACGTTTTCTTCTGCCCGCGCTGCGGTACGTAGACGAGATGCGCGCGCTTTACGTCGCCCAGCGGAACGGCCGTCTCGCCGCCCGGAGTTCTGACGGCCACCTCGGCGTCTGACGGCGTCCCCGCGATTACGCCGCGGATTTTCTTTCCGCCTTTTTTAAGAGAAATCTCGACTTCGTTTCCCGCGAAGCGCCTGTAATCTTCTATGACGAAGAGCGGACGCTCCACGCCCGGCGAGCTTATCTCAAGGAAATAGCGGTCCGGCAGATCCTCCTCCACCGTGTCGAGATATTCTCCGACGTCGCGCGAGACGATCTCGCAGTCCCCCGTGTCGATGCCGCCCGGCATCTCAAGGTAAACGCGGACTATATTCATGCCGTTTTCCGAAACGGTCTCAAAACCGGCGCACTCGTAGCCTAGAGCTTCGACCCTCGCGCAGACCGCGCGATAAATCTCGTTGTATTTCTCCTGGTTCACACATACGCCTCCCTTAACAAAAGAAGAGTGGGAAAACCCACTCTTCCAGTCATTAGCCCAGAATTAGTCTCTAAAGTGTATCATTTTTTCAAAAAAAAGCAACACATTTCAGAAACTTTTCGTCAGCCGAGGAATTTCTTAATCATGTCTCCTATCTCTTCGCTTATCTCCATGCGGTGCGTCGCGTGGACCGTGTGGACGTTCCTGAAGCTCTTCGGAAGCATCGGAAGCGTCAGCACCTCGTGGTTTATCTCCTCGTCCTCGTCGGAGAGCAGGACCATGACGTTGTCATAGCTCGGATGCTCGTAGACGTACTCGGCGACGAGCGAGGCGTACTCCTTGCGTATCCAGACCGGCAGATCGTGTTTCTTGCCGAGCGTGAGGAACGGGAGAAGGCTCGGATTCAGCATGACCGTCCGCGCGTTCGGGAAAATTACGCTGAGTATGTTCGCGAAGAAACCGCCGAGGCTCGAGCCTACTATGCAGACAGGCTCCGACGCATCGGCGCGCTGCACCGCGTTTATCTTATCGCGCAGAGTTTTGAGCACGATGCGCGGGTTCGTATTTCTGTAGTCGAAGGTCGGGGAATATATCTCGCACTGGTAATTCTCTTTCAGCCATTTATATTTGCTGTTTTCTCCGCTGCTTTCAAAACCGTGAATGTTTACTATCATTTATCAGCACTCCTTCCGGCCAATTATCTTTGGCTCAGGTAATTTATTTTCGAAGCTGCAATTCCACAACCCGCCGGGGCCATAACAGCGGCGCCGGCGAGAACGGAAGACGCTCATAAAATATAAACGCCGAAATTTTTTCAATATTATAGCATGTGCGGGCCGTCAGGAATATGCGCCGCGACGGGAAAAATCAAATTGGGCAGGGAAAGGCGCGCCGTCGGATGCGCAAAGAAAAACGGAAAGATACGAAAAAAGCCCAGCTTCATGGCCGGGCTTGAACTTTCTGGTCGGGATGAGAGGATTCGAACCTCCGACCACCTGCACCCCATGCAGGTACGCTAGCCAGACTGCGCTACATCCCGTACAACGGCAGATATAATACAGCTACATCGGGCTTTGGTCAAGGGGTAAAATAAAATTCCTCCGCGCCAAGCGGAGGAATTTATTCTAAGCTCTTAACGAAAGAGGAAAAAAGCGGCCTACTTGTTTACGGCTTCCTTTAAAGCTTTGCCCGCGCGGAAGACGGGAACGTTCTTCGCCGGAATTTCTATGACTTTCTGCGGGTCCTGGGGATTGCGTCCCTGACGCGCGGCCCTCTTCTGAACCTCGAACGTGCCAAATCCTACAATCTGGACTTTCTCGTCCTTCTGAAGCGCCTCGTGTATATTGCAGAATATGGCTTCCACAACTTCGGTCGCCTTTTTCTTAGTGACGCCCTCTACCTCTTTGGCCACGATGTTGATGAGGTCTGTCTTTGTCACCGCAATGCCACCTCCATTCAAATTTGAACCGCCTTAACGCAGTACATAGCATTTATACAGATAAAAGCCGCCTCCGTCAAGACCTTGACATTAAAAAAATCAGCTCTGTCAGCGATTTTCCGTCAGTTTTTGCTTCTCAGGAAAATTTTTATCGGAACTCCCGAGAAATCCGCCATCTCACGCAGTAAATTTTCCAGACGGCGCTTGAAGCTCTTCGACGAGAGCTCCGGATTGTTGACGAAGAAGACGAACGCGGGCGGCGCGCCGTCGGCCTGCGTGCAGTAGAAGACCTTGAGGCTGTGGCCCTTTCCGTCGCCAGGCATACGGTCGAAGACGAGGACCTCCTTGACGAGGCGGTTGAGCTCCGAGGTCGGTATTCTGCGGCGGCGGTTCTCCTCTACCTTGAGTATCATCTCCGGAAGCTTGCCGAGGCTGCGGCCCGAGAGCGCCGAGATGAATACGCGCGGCGCGTGCGCCGCGAGCGGCAGCTCTTCGATAAGTTTCTTAGTAATCACGTCTCCGGTCTTTTCTTCCTTCGGCGCGAGGTCCCATTTGTTGACGACGAGGACGAGCCCTTTGCCGCGTTCGAGGACCTGGCCGACGAGACGCTTGTCCTGCTCGGTGAGCAGATCCTGCGCGTCGAGCAGCACGAGCGCGACGTGGCAACGGTCTATCGCCTGGTAGGTGCGCACGTTGGAGTAGTATTCGAGCGCGGAGTTCACACGGCTTTTGCGGCGCAGCCCCGCGGTGTCGAGGAAGCGGAATTTTTTGCCGCCGAGCTCGACCACGGAGTCGACTACGTCGCGCGTCGTGCCGGCTATGTCGCTGACCATCGAGCGCTCCTCTCCGGCGAATGCGTTGAGCAGGCTCGACTTGCCTACGTTCGGGCGGCCGACGAGCGTCACGCGGATTTCGTCCGAGTCTTCGTCAAATTCGTCGTCCTCGAGCTTCGAGGCTACGATGTCCATCAGCTCGTTGAAGCCGGTGTTGTGCTCGGCGCTGACGCCGACGACTTCGTCGAAGCCGAGGCCGTAGGCCTCGCCTATCATCGCGTCTTCGAGGTTCTGGCTGTCGAGCTTGTTCATCGCTACGACTACCGGCTTGCCGCTCCGGCGCAGCTTGTGCGCTATCTCCGCGTCGGTCGGCGTCACGCCGGTCTTTCCGTCGACGACGAAGATTATCACTCCGCTTTCGTCGACGGCGAGGTCAACCTGCTTTTCGATTAAATCCATGAAGGGGTGCTCCGTCTCGGAACGGATGCCTCCCGTATCCACTATGTAAAATTTTTTGCCGGCCCACTCGGTTTCGCCGTAGAGCCTGTCTCTCGTGACGCCGGGCTGGTCGTCCACTATCGCGGCTCGTTTCCCCAGTATTCTGTTGAATATTGAGGATTTGCCGACGTTGGGCCTGCCGACTATCGCAGCTATCGCCATTGTGTTTACGCTCTCTTTTCCTTAGTTTTTGAAACTGTGTATCGGCGCAGGTATTCTGCCGCCGCGGTTGACGAAGGCGGAGCAGTCGAACTTGTTGACCGGCATTACGGGCGCGTAGCCGAGCAGGCCGCCGAAGGTGACGGTCTCGCCGGCGCTCTTGCCGTAGACCGGTATGACGCGGACCGCGGTCGTCTTGTTGTTTATCATGCCTATCGCCATTTCGTCGGCGATTATGCCCGATATGGTCTCCGCCGAGGTCTCGCCCGGAAGCGCTATCATGTCGAGGCCGACGGAGCAGACGCAGGTCATCGCCTCGAGCTTGTCGAGCGTCAGAGCCCCGGCCTCAACCGCCTCTATCATTCCGTGGTCTTCACTGACCGGGATGAAGGCTCCGCTGAGGCCGCCGACGTAGGACGATGCCATTACGCCGCCTTTTTTGACGTTGTCGTTGAGTATCGCTATCGCCGCTGTCGTGCCGGGCGCGCCCGCCTGTTCGAGCCCCATCTGCTGGAGTATCTCCGCGACGCTGTCGCCTATCGCGGGCGTCGGCGCGAGCGAGAGGTCGATGATTCCGAAGGGGACGCCCAGCCGTTCCGACGCTTCGCGCGCGACGAGCTGGCCGACGCGCGTTATGCGGAAGGCGGTCTTTTTGACTGTTTCGCAGAGTGTTTCGAAGTCCGCGCCGTGTACCTCCTCGAGCGCGCGCTTGACGACGCCGGGGCCGCTTACGCCGACGTTTATCGCGCAGTCGCGCTCGCCGACGCCGTGGAAGGCTCCCGCCATGAATGGGTTGTCCTCTACGGCGTTGCAGAAGACGACGAATTTCGCGCAGCCGAGCGAATCTTTGTCCTTCGTCAGGAAGGCCGTCTCCTTTATGACCGCGCCCATCTCCTTCACCGCGTCCATGTTGATGCCCGAACGGCTCGAGCCGAGGTTGACGGAGGAGCAGACGCGCTCCGTCACGGCGAGCGCCTCGGGGACGGAGTTGATGAGCTTCTGGTCGGAAGCCGCGGTGCCCTTCTGGACGAGCGCGGAGAATCCGCCGATGAAGTTGACGCCGACCTCCGCCGCGGCGCGGTCGAGCGTGCGCGCTATTTCCACGTAGTTGTCCGTCTCGCAGCAGGCCGCCGCTATCGCGACCGGCGTCACGGAAATTCTCTTATTGACTATCGGGATGCCGAACTCGAGCGAGATTTCGTCGCCGACGCGCACGAGGTTCTCCGCCCTTTTCGTTATCCTGTCGTATATTTTCTGGCAGAATTTCTTTTCGTCGGGGTCGGCGCAGTCGAGTAGGTTGATGCCCATCGTTATGGTGCGGACGTCGAGATTTTCCTCGAGGATCATCTCGTTCGTCAGCCGTGCCTCTGATCTCGTAATCATGTCGGGCCTATATCCTGTGCATGCTTTCGAAGATTTCTTCGCGCTGGAACCTTATCATGAGGCCTATCTCTTCGCCGAGCTCTTCGAGGCCGCCCGCGAGCTCTCCGGGAGAGCAGGTCGCCTCGGTGACGTCGATTATCATGAGCATGTCGAAGTAGCCTTTGACTATCGTCTGTGAAATTTCGAGAATGTTTACGTTTTTGCCGGCAAGGTAGGTGCATACGCTTGCGATTATACCGACCTTGTCTTTTCCGAGCACTGTGACCAGAGCTTTCATTTCGTCCATACCCCCCAGATTCGTTGACGCGGCCGCTGCCGCGCCGCCGCGGAGGGAATTTCCCTCAGTCTAAATATAATAATACAGAGGGAAAGCCTTTTCCAGACCTCGATATGTCGAAATAGGGGGCGAGTATCGCGGAGAGCGCCGCGAAGCGTTTCGTGCGCACCCAGAGCGTGCCGTCCTCGTCGGACTGCCAGAAGTCCATCTCCGCGGAGGCGAGCTTGTCCGCGATTTCTTCGGCGGCGGCGCGCTTCGCTGTTATTTTTATCATCGGGATGTAGGGAGGAAGTTCCAGCTCGCGCCGTTCGCGCAGCTCGCGCGTCCAAAAACTCGCCCAGCCGCGGCGAAGGCCGTCCTGCCATCCGGAGCCGGGGCGGCGGCTCTGTATGACGGAGCGCCGCTCCCCGCCTCCGCGCCACATGGACTCCCACAGCATCGCGTAGGCGCGCGCGCGCGCGTCGTAGCCCTCGGAGCGCGCCTCCGCGCCGGCGTCTATCCAGCCGATTACGGACGGCGCGAGGCCGCCGCAGAGCGAGAGCAGCTTTCGCGTGCCGATGAGCAGCGCGCCGCGCGGGTATTGTTTTATGAGTTCTTCTGCTGTGGGGATTTTTTCTTCGTCGTTTTGAAAGAGCAGGATGTTTCCGCAGCTGCCGCGCAGCGCGCCGTCCGCGCGCTCAAAGAGCGCTTCGAGCCCGGGGCGTGAGCCGCGCATCAGCAATCCGCCGCAGTTCGGGCAGCGTTCTGGCAGCGGCGTGCATTCGCCGCAGGAAACGCAGCGCAGCCGTCCGCGCCGCTCCTCCCAGCGCATCGCGGAGCCGCATCTCGGACAACGCGCCGGCCAGCCGCATTCTTCGCAGTAAAGTTCGCCGGCATAGCCTTTGCGGTCGAGCAGCCACATGGCCCACTCGCCGCGCGCGCGCGCTGCGGCGGTCTCGCGCACCAGAGGGACGCTTATCGGGAGCTTGCCGCTGAGCGAGGCGAACTCCGAAGCCTGCGCGTCCTTAGCGTCAACGAACACAAGGCGCGCGTCGTTGCCGCACTCTTCGCACTTCGGCTTCATTCCGAGGAAGATTTTAGACGAAGGCATCGAACCGCCCAAGATGAAGCGCGCTCCAGCGAATTCCGCGCGTTTGCCGAGCAGCGGGCGCGCGTTGAAAACAGGATGATTCTGCGAGCGCCAGCCTCCGTTGTTCTCCTCGTCCATGATTATCGTCGAGAGGCCCGCGAGCGGGACGAAGGCCGCGCCTG
>UQVV01000037.1 GCA_900544635.1 uncultured Cloacibacillus sp.
CGTGTCGCAATATAAGCATTTCAACTCACGCGTGCTCAAAAGACGCGGATGTTTTTATGCCTGTTCGCAAGCGTCGGGGCCGTCTCCGCCGTCCGGCTGTACGGCGTATAAAAAAGAGGCGGGGAGCCGAGGCTCTCCGCCCTATTGGTGTTGTGCAGTCCGCGCTACTTCACCAGCGGCAGGACTTCCGTTTCAAAGAATTCCGTTACCTTGTCCGGGGAGACGGAGTAGAATTTGTCGTCGACTGTAACGCAGACGCCTTCCTGGCAGCGGCCCATGCAGAAGACGCCGCCGAGGTTGATTTTGTCTTTGAGCTTGCGCTCGGCTATCTGGTACTGGAGCCCTTCGACTACGCGGCGCGAGCCTTTTACGTGGCAGGCGCTTCCTATGCAGACTTTGATTTTTATCATTTCTTTTACCTTCCTTCGGCTCGCTATTCGTAATCGGCGACGTTGGTCCAGTGGCGCAGGAATTCCACCTCTTCGGCGCGTCCCGCGGCGAGGCGCTCTGCGGCGCGCAGCGGTATCCACGCCTGCACGGCGGATTTCGGCAGGCCGCTCTTGGCGCAGTAGAGCTCGAGGTATTCCTCCGCGCCGTCTATCTCGCCGTTCAGCCAGAAGAGCAGATATGTGCGCGCGGCGTCGGCCTCTGGTGAGCCCTGCGCGGCGCGCGACCAGTCAACGGCGCAGTCTCTGCCGTCGCCGCAGGCTATGAGGTTGCTCGGCGCGAAGTCGCCGTGGCAGACCTTGTCGCCCTGCGGCAGCGATTCGAGCTTCATGTGGAGGTCGTAGAGCGTCGCGGAGGAGAGGCCCGCTTCGAAGAGGCTTTCTTCTATGCGCTCCTTGAGCTTGGCGAGGCCGCGCGCTTTCGTCGAATTTATGCGGAGCTGCGCGTCGACGAAGCGGCTCATGTATTCTCCGCGCTTCTCGGGCTCTTCGTCCATGAGGCGTTCGATCGTCTTTCCGGCTATAAATTCGGAGACTATCGCCCATTTGCCCTCTGTCTTGGTTACTTCGAGTATTTTCGGAACGTCGAGCCCCGTCTCCTCGATTTTCGCGTGGGTCGCGGCTTCCGCGAGGATTCTGCTTTTCGCGTAGTCGTCCCCGAATACCTTGATGCAGAGCTCTCCGTCGCGGTAGACGGTCTTTGAGGTGCGGACCGCTATTATCCTTTCGAGCTTCATTGCCTCTCCCTCCTATTTACCGTAATAGGCTTTGAGATACATTTCTTTTATCTCGGACATCAGCGGATAGCGCGGGTTCGCGCCGGTGCACTGGTCGTCGAAGGCCTGCTCGGTCATTTCGTCGAGCGTCGCGAGGAAGTCCTCTTCCGCTATGCCGTAGTCCTTTATCGCGTTCTTTATGCCGACGCGCTCTTTGAGCGCGTGTACCGCGGCGATGAGGCTTTCGAGCTTTTCTTCGTCCGTGCTTCCCGCGAGGCCGAGGTAGTCCGCGATTTCCGCGTAGCGCGCGAGCGTGTGCGGGTAGGCGTACTGCGGGAAGGTCCCCATCTTCGCCGGGACTTCGGCGGCGTTGTATCTCAGCACGTATTCTATCATCAGAGCGTTCGCGACGCCGTGGGGCAGGTGGTGGAAGGCGCCGAGCTTGTGCGCCATCGAGTGGCAGACGCCGAGGAAGGCGTTGGCGAAGGCCATGCCCGCCATCGTTGCGGCGTGGGCCATTTTTTCGCGCGCGACGGGGTCGTTCGCCCCGTTATCGTAGGCGCGCGGCAGGTAGTCGAATATCGAGCGCAGCGAGCGCAGCGCCATAGCGTCGGTGAACTCCGTCGCCATCAGCGAGGCGTATGCCTCGAGCGCGTGCGTGACGGCGTCGATGCCGGAGGCCGCGGTCAGCCCCTTCGGCGCGTTCATCATCATGTCGGCGTCGACTATCGCCATGTTGGGCATCAGCTCGTAGTCCGCGAGCGGGTATTTGACGCCGCTCTTTTCGTCGGTGATTACCGCGAAGGGCGTGACCTCGGAGCCGGTTCCCGCCGAGGTCGGGACGGCGATGAAGTACGCCTTTTCGCCCATCCTCGGGAAGGTGTAGACGCGCTTTCTGATGTCGGCGAAGCGCATCGCCATGTCCATGAAGTCCGCTTCGGGATGCTCGTAGAGCACCCACATGATTTTGCCGGCGTCCATCGCGGAGCCGCCGCCGACCGCTATTATGCAGTCGGGGCCGAAGTCCGTCATCGCCTTCGCGCCTTCGCGCGCGCAGGCGAGCGTCGGGTCGGGGGCCACGTCGAAGAATGTCGCGTGCTTTATGCCCATTTCGTCGAGGCGGTCGGTTATCACCTTCGTGTAGCCGTTGTTGTAGAGGAAGCTGTCGGTTACGATGAATACTTTCTTTTTGCCGAGCACTTCCTTGAGCTCGCGCAGAGCGACCGGCAGGCAGCCCTTCTTTATATATGTTTTCTGCGGCGTGCGGAACCAGAGCATGTTCTCTCTCCTTTCGGCGACGGTCTTGATGTTGAGCAGGTGCTTCACGCCGACGTTCTCCGAGACGGAGTTGCCGCCCCACGAGCCGCAGCCGAGCGTGAGCGAGGGCGTCGTGTCGAAGTTGTAGACGTCGCCTATGCCGCCCTGCGACGAGGGGGTGTTGACGAGGACGCGGCCCGTCTTCATGTGCGCCTTGAAGTAGTCGAGCTTTTCGCGCTCCGTCACGACGTTGAGGTAGACCGCCGAGGTGTGGCCGAAGCCCCCGTCCGCGACGAGGCGCTCCGCCTTCGCGACCGCGTCTTTGAAGTCCGCGGCGCGGTACATCGCGAGCACCGGCGAGAGCTTTTCATGCGCGAACTCCTCGCTGATGTCTACGCTCTCGACCTCGCCGATGAGTATCTTCGTGCTCTCGGGGACTTCGACGCCCGCCATCGCGGCTATTTTGTGCGCCTTCTGTCCGACTATCGCCGCGTTGACGCCGCCGTTGACGATTATCGTCTTGCGCACGCGCTCCGTCTCCTCTTTGTCGAGGAAGTAACATCCGCGCGCGGCGAACTCGGCCTTGACCTTGCCGTAAATCGAATCGACGGCGATGACCGACTGCTCCGAGGCGCATATCATGCCGTTGTCGAAGGTTTTTGAATGAATGATAGAGTTGACGGCGAGCAGTATGTCGGCGCTCTCGTCTATAACCGCGGGCGTGTTGCCGGGGCCGACGCCGAGCGCTGGCTTTCCGCTGGAATACGCGGCCTTCACCATGCCGGGGCCGCCCGTCGCGAGTATCAGGTCCGCGCCGCGCATGACGGCGTTCGTCAGCTCGAGCGACGGAACGTCTATCCAGCCGATGATGCCCTCGGGCGCGCCCGCAGCGACCGCCGCGTCGAGAATCGTCTTCGCCGCGAGAATCGTCGAGCTCTTCGCGCGCGGGTGCGGGCTGATTATCATTCCGTTGCGCGTCTTGAGCGCGAGCAGCGTCTTGAAAATCGCCGTCGAGGTCGGGTTCGTCGTCGGAATGACGGCGGCTATCACGCCGACCGGCTCCGCTATCCTCTGCGTACCGAACTCCTTGTCCTCTTCGATGACGCCGCAGGTTTTGGTATCCTTGTAATAGTTGTAGATGTACTCGGCTGCGAAGTGGTTTTTGAAAATCTTGTCCTCGAGCACTCCCATGCCGGTCTCTTCAAACGCCGCGCGCGCGAGCGGAATGCGCGCCTTGTCCGCCGCGACCGCAGCCGCGAGGAAAATTTTGTCGACCTGCTCCTGCGTGTACGTCGCGAACTTCCTCTGCGCCTCGCGCACCTCGGCCATCCGCGCCTCGAGCGTTTCGAGACTGTCGACCGTCATGCTCCTGTTGTCCTGCTCCATATTACACTCCCGTCCTTTCTTGCCCGGACGAAAATTCGCCGCGCGTTTAAGTGAAAAAAATCTCAAACTCACTGAGGACATGATACAGGAGAAAGCGTGGAAGCAGAAGATACGGAAAGGAGCATATCGCTATACCAATATCGATATGACGTTATCCATAAACGTGCGGCCGCGGCACGGAGCTTCGGCGCGCGCGCAGTTTGACAGCGAAAAACTAAACTGCTATCTTTTAACGCGGAATTTCGGACGGCCGTCGGGAAAGGAGGCGGAGGCTGTGGACGAAGAAAGAGCGCGCGAACATCATAAGACTGCTTCGATTGAGGAGCTCGCGGAGAAGATGCCGAAGGAGGAGTCCTTCGGGCAGGTCGCCTCCGTCTTTCAGCAGATTTCGGACTGCACGCGGCTGCGCATACTGTGGCTGCTCTGCCATACGACGGCGAGCGTCGGCGCGATCGCGCGCGCCGTCGGCATGAGCGACTCCGCCGTGTCGCACCACCTGCGCGTCCTGCGCGCGGACGGCCTCGTCAGCGCGAAGCGCAGCGGCAAAGAAGTCTACTACTCCCTGGCCGCGAGCGACAAGGCGCGGCTTCTGCACCGCACCATCGACGCGATGTTCGAGATAGCCTGTCCGAGCGAGGACGACTGAAACGCACAGAGAGACAAAATATAAAACGAGGGCGCGTCCGCGTGGGCGCGCCCTTGTATTGTGAAAGCACATAAAAACCGGCGGGGAGCCGAAGCCCTCCGCCGGTTTTGTAATTTGTCGTTTGCGCTACGCTATCGCCTTCGCGACTATCGCGCGCGCCTCTTCGTTTATCTTTTCGAGATGTTCCTCGCCCTTGAAGCTTTCCGCGTAGATTTTGTAGATGTCCTCGGTGCCGGACGGGCGCGCGGCGAACCAGCCGTTTTCCGTCGTCACCTTGAGGCCGTCTATCGGCGCGCCGTTGCCGGGCGCGTTGGTCAGCTTCGCCGTTATCTTCTCGCCCGCGAGAGTTTCGGCCGTAACATCGGCGGGGGATAGTTTCTTTAGTTTGTCCTTCTCTTCGCGCGTCGCGGGCGCGTCCTTGCGCGAGTAGCATGGGCTGCCGTAGCGCGCCGTCATCGCGTCGTATAGCTCCGAGGGGTTCTTGCCCGTGACGGCGGTGATTTCGGCGGCGAGCAGGCTCATTATGAAGCCGTCCTTATCGGTGCTCCAGACGCTGCCGTCCATGCGCAGGAACGACGCGCCGGCGCTCTCCTCGCCTCCGAAGGCGAGCGAGCCGGAGAGCAGGCCGTCGACGAACCATTTGAAGCCGACGGGGACTTCGTAGATTTTGCGTCCGACGCCGGCCGCGGCGCGGTCTATGATTGAGCTCGAGACGAGCGTCTTGCCGGTCATCGCCTCGGCGCTCCAGAGCGGCCTGTGCGTGAAGAGGTATTCGACGGCGACGGCGAGATATGCGTTCGGCTTCATCAGCCCCGCCTTCGTCACGATGCCGTGGCGGTCGTAGTCAGGGTCGTTGCCGAAGGCCACGTCGTATTTGTCCTTGAGCGCGACGAGCTTCGCCATCGCCCACGGCGACGAGCAGTCCATGCGCACCTTGCCGTCGTGGTCGAGCGGCATGAAGGAGAAGGTCGGGTCTACGGCCTTGTTGACGACCTCGATGTCGAGGCCGTACTTCTCGGCTATCGGCTCCCAGAAGTATATGCCGGAGCCGCCGAGCGGGTCCGCGCCTATCTTGAGGCCGGAGGCCGCTATCGCCTCCATCTTTATAATCTCGCCGAGGCCCGCGACGTAGCCCTGCACGTAGTCGACGAAGCCGACGTTCGGCGCTTTGACGGCGCGCTCGAACGGTACGCGCTTGACCTCCTTCAGGCCGTTCGCGAGGATTTCGTTGGCGCGGTTCTCTATCCATTTCGTCACGTCAGTCCCGGCGGGGCCGCCGCTCGGCGGGTTGTACTTGAAGCCGCCGTCGCTGGGCGGGTTGTGCGAAGGCGTGATGACGACGCCGTCCGCCGTAGTGCCGTGCTTCGCGGCGTTCCACGTCAGTATCGCGTGCGATACGACGGGCGTCGGCGTGTAGGTGAAGCCCTCCTGCATGCGCAGCTCGACGCCGTTCGCGGCGAAGACCTCCGCTGCGGTGCGCAGCGCCGCTTCGGAGAGCGCGTGCGTGTCCATGCCCATGAAGAGCGGCCCCGCGATGCCCTTGCCTGCGCGGTACTCGCATATCGCCTGCGATATCGCGGCTATGTGGTCCTCGTTGAAGCTGCGCTTCAGCGACGTGCCGCGGTGGCCGGACGTGCCGAAGGCGACGCGCTGGTCCTTCTCTCCGGCGTCAGGATGCTCGGTGTAGTAGGCCGTCATAAGCCTTGGAATGTTGATCTCCGGACGTTTTTCCATCTGATGTCCCCCTGCCTGTTTTATATGTTTCCTTGCTGCGTCTATGATAGCTCAATTTTCCGATTTGTGCGATTTTACGTCCCGTGTCACGCAAAACGTTACAAAGCCGTCACTCTTTTCGCCATTGTTAAGTCGTTCACTATTTTGTTAAACTCCGGCAAGCAGTTGAGTTTTATATTTCTGGCAGAAAAAGGAGGAAAACTATGAAGCTGGAAATTGGAAAATTCATGGTCAAGGACATAGTCTTTGGCGACAAGACGGCTTACGCGAACGGCGTTCTTACCGTAGATAAGGACGACGCCCTCGCGTGCGTCCGCGAGGACAAGCACATCACCGACGCCGATCTCAGGATCGTGCATCCCGGCGATATGGTGAGGCTCTGCCCCGTTAAGGATTCTGTCGAGTTCCGCTGCAAGGTCAGCGGCGGAGAAGGCGCCTATCCCGGCGTAACCTCGCCGCTCGGACAGGCGGGTATGGGAAGAACGCACGTCCTCGACGGCGTTTCGCTCCTCTCCGTCGGCAAGCACTGGGGCGGATTCCAGGACGGACTTCTCGACATGGGAGGCCCCTACCAGCACTACACGATCTGGGGCGACATGCCGAACCTCGTCCTCATCGCCGACACCGACGAGCTTGACGAGCAGCGCGAGCAGCAGAAGCGCAACCACGCCATCCGCTGGGCGACGCTCCGCCTCGCCGAGCACATCGCCGAGTGCGTGCGCGACATGGAGCCGGAAGAGATAGACACCTACGAGCTGCCGCCGCTTGCGGAGCGCAGCGAAGAGGTCAAGAAGCTCCCCGGCGTCGTCTACGTGCTCCAGCCGCAGACGCAGATGGAAGCCCTCGGCTACAACACGCTCATCTACGGATGGGACGGCAACAGAATGCTCCCGACGCTCATGCACCCGAACGAGCTTCTCGACGGATGCCTCGTCTCCGGCAGCTTCATGCCGAGCTCCTCGAAGATCTCCACCTACGAGTTCTCGACCAACCCGATGCTCAAGCGCCTCTACGCAGAGCACGGCAAGACCATCAACTTCCTCGGCGTCATCATGTCGACGCTGAACCCGAAGATGGAAGAGAAGCAGCGCTGCGTACAGATCGCGGGCCAGATAGCGGTCGCGATAGGCGCGCAGGGCGCGGTCGTCGCCGAAGAAGGCTACGGCAACCCCGACGTCGACTACACGGCGATGCTCGTCGAGCTTGAGCGCCTCGGCATCAAGACCATCGGACTCTCCGACGAGGCCACCGGACGCGACGGCGCTTCGCAGCCGCTCGTTTCGATGAACCCCGCCACCGACGCCCTCGTCACCACCGGAAACGTCTCGCAGTTCTACGAGATGCCGGCGATGGAGGTCATCGGAGAGCTCGAAGCGCTCGCGCGCGACGGAAACTCCGGCGGCTGGGAAGGCTGCATCAACCCCGACGGCAGCTGCGTAATGGAAAACAACGGAATGTTCTGCGCCAACCACATCAGCGGCTACTCGCGCAGAAGCTGCGCCGATTTCTAAGGAGGACGGAATAATGAAGGCTATACATTATATCAACCAGTTCTTCGGACAGGTCGGCGGTGAGGACGCGGCGGACGCGAAGCCGATATTCCACGACGGCATAATCGGCTGCTCGATGATGCTCAACGGCATGATGCCGGACGTCGAAGTCACGAACACCATCGTCTGCGGCGACAACTACATCACCAACCACACCGAAGAGGCTCTCAAAGAGATATTCGCGTGGCTCGACGGCAAAGAGTTCGACATGTTCTTCGCGGGCCCGGCGTTCATGGCCGGACGCTACGGCGTAGGCTGCGGCATCATCTGCAAGGCCGTCAAGGAGCGCTACAACGTTCCCGTCTTCAGCTCGATGAACGAAGAGAACCCCGGCGTCGCCGAATACAGGACGGAGTTCCCCATCTTCAAGGGCGGACGCAAGGCCACCTTCATGAAGGACGACCTCACGCTCATGGCGAAGTACGCCGAGAAGGTCGCGAAGGGCGAGCAGCTCCTGCCCGCGGCTGAGGAAGGCTACTTCCCGCGCGGAATCCGCAGCGAGATCCCGGCTCCCGGAAACGTCATGGCCGCCGACCGCGTCATCGACATGCTCGTCAAGAAGCTCAACGGCGAGCCCTTCCAGACCGAGCTCGTCATCCCGAAGACCGACAAGGTCCCGCCGGCAGCGGCCGTCAAGGACCTCAGCCAGTGCACGATAGCGCTCGTCTCCTCGAGCGGCGTCGTACCCCTTGACAACCCCGACCACATCCAGAGCGCTTCCGCTCAGAAGTGGGGCAAATACAACATCGCCGGAAAGGACTGCCTGCCCTCGACCGAATTCAAGACGATTCACGCCGGATTCGACCCCGCGGCTATGTGCGCAGTTCCCGACCGCGGAGTTCCCGTGGACGCGATGCGCTTCTTTGAGAAGCAGGGCAAATTCAAGAAACTCTACGACTACTACTATGTAACAGTCGGAACCGGAACCACGCAGAACTTCGCCGCCAAGTTCGGTAAGGAAATCGCCGCCGAGCTGCACGCCGCCGGAGTCGACGCCGTGGTCCTCACCGCCACCTGAGGAACCTGTACTCGTTGCGGTGCAACGATGGCCAGAGAAATCGAGCGTACAGGAATCCCCGTCGTCGTTATGTGCAACCTTCTCGACGTCGCCAAGACGGTCGGCTCCAACAGGATAGTCCCGACGGTTTCCGTCCCCTATCCGCTCGGAGACCCGAACCTTTCGAAAGAAGAAGAGTGGACGCTCCGCACCCACCGTGTGGAAGTCGCGCTCGACGCCCTCACCAAAGAAGTCGAGGGACCGACGGTATTCAAAATATAACGGTACATCCTCCGGAGAGCGACGCATTCCTCCGCTCTCCGGGGGCTTTTCGTTCCTCAGCATTGTGAAAGGAGTAACTTTTAGCCATGGCAAGCAACAGCTCAGAAACTAAGAGCAATTCCGTATACATAGTTTCTCTCGTGATTACCATCGCCGTCGTCGCCTGGGGCCTCGTTTCCCCGGACAGCTTCGGCGCGTTCGCCAAGGCGCTCAACGGCGGCCTTACAAAATACTACGGCTGGGGCTATCTGCTTACGATGAACATCTTCGTCGCCTTCTGCCTCTTCATCGGATGCAGCCGCTTCGGCAAAATGCGCCTCGGCCCCGAGGATTCCCGCCCCGAGTACAGCAACCTCTCGTGGGTCGCGATGCTCTTCTCTGCCGGTATGGGCGTCGGCCTCGTCTTTTACGGAGCCGCCGAGCCGCTCTTCTACTTCGGCTCGACCCCGCTCGGCGCTGAGCCCGGCTCCATCCAGGCCGCGCGCGACGCTATGCAGATAACGGTCTTCCACTGGGGACTCCATCCCTGGGCCGGATACTCCGTCATCGCCCTTCCGCTCGCTTACTACCAGTTCCGCCACAACGCGCCCGGACTTATAAGCACGATCTTCATCCCGCTCGTCGGTGAGGAGCGCGTGCGCGGCGCCTTCGGAAAGACCGTCGACATCCTCGCGATATTCGCGACGCTCGCGGGACTTACGACCTCGCTCGGCCTCGGTACGCTCCAGCTCAACAGCGGACTGAAAGAACTCTTCGGCATCCCGCAGACGACGATAGTGCAGCTCTTAATCATCGCCTTCCTCGTATTCCTCTACACCGGCTCTGCGGTGCTCGGCATAGACAAGGGAATCAAGTTCGTCGCCGACTGGAACATCCGCATCTGCTTCGTCATCATGGCGGCGCTCTTCTGCGTCGGCCCGACGCTTGCGATACTCAACTCGACGGTCATGAGCTTCGGCGACTACATCAGCGGCCTCATCAAGGAATCCTTCATGACCGCGCCTTACGGCGGCGGCTACGAGGATCACCTCCGCAACTGGACGCTCTACTACTGGGCCTGGTGGATTGCGTGGGCGCCCTTCTCCGGCTCCTTCATCGCGCGTATCTCGCGCGGACGCACGATCCGCGAGTTCATCGCCGGCGTCCTCATCGTTCCGGCGCTCGGAAGCCTCACCTGGTTCGGCATCTTCGGAACCTCCGCGCTTAAGCTCGAGCTCGTCGACAAAATCAACATCTCCGCCGCGGTCCTTCAGGACATCTCGGTCGGTATATTCAAGATGTTCCTCAACTACACGGGCGGCTTTGCGATGTCAGTCCTCATGCTCGTGCTCATCGTGACCTTCTTCGTCACCTCGGCGAACTCCGGCACCTACGTCCTCTCGATGTACTCGACGGAAGGCTCGCTGAACCCGCCGAAGAGCAAGATGTTCGTCTGGGGCATCCTCATGGGCGCTCTCGCTATGGTCCTTCTTCTCACCGGCGGACTTCAGAACCTCCAGACCGTTTCGCTCGCCGCGGCCATGCCCTTCTCGCTGATCATGGTCTGCTCGTGCGTCGCGTTCTATAAGGTCCTTCTCAGCGAAGAGAAGAAAGCGCAGCTGAAGTAAAAAATCATAAAAGGGGAAGGAAAGATATGTCGGAACAGACTCTGCTTTTGTACGAAGAAAAGTTCCCGTGCTGGGACGAAGAGACGGCCGCCCTCGCGGGCGAGGACGCCGCTTCGCTCGCCGAGCTCGCGGAGCAGGGGCTGCTCGCCGAGGCGGGGAACGGCTACGTCCTCACCGCCGCGGGAGAAAAAATGCGCGTCAAGCTCGCGCGCGAGTCCTTCCTTCCCGTCTCCCCGATAGGCGAGTTCAACGCGGAGAAGGCGCTCTGGAACAACCGCTTCTATCATCTGATGGACTGCCGCGCCTTCACGGGGCTCTTCCCGATGGGGCTCAAGGAGTACACGGTGGACGAAGCTCTGACCTACGCGCCCGAGCTCCCGCGCAAAGAGCTCTGGACGCGCGAGGGGGGAAAGACGCGCTACATATGGCCCGAGCACAAGCTCGTGAAGTCCTTCCTCAAACGCTTCCCCGACTGGGGCATGGCCTCGCGCGGCAAGCCCGTGCCGGGACAGGCGGCGCTTGACGAATGGCGCGCGGAGAGCGGCGCGAAGGTCGGCACGGTGAACTTCAACCTCGTGCTGCGCGGCCGCTACGACTTCCAGGCCTACCGCGAGCTCGAGCGTCTGCCCGACGACATATTCCACATCAAGGACGCGGACAGGTTCTTCTTCCTGCGCACCTCGGACAAGACGCCCGAGGACATATACGACGCGATAGGGAAGCTGCACCTATTCATGCTCGACCAGCGACGCGTCTACGTCCCGGGCTACGCCGACGACGACTCGATGGACCAGGAGAACTGGACGATGCTCGTGCTCGCCGCCGACACGGAGGCTGAGCTCGAAGAAGTCCGCGCGCGTTACGCCGCGGACGGGCAGAACCTCATTGCGCCCGCGATGCCGCTCTACATCATCGGGACGAGCGTCGAGCGGCTGCGCCGTATGCGCGAACCGAAGGCGAACTACTACGACTGGTTCGGCGAGGACACCGTGCATATAGTCAGGGCAGACGAAAACATCTAAACGCAACGCTTTCGGCCCGCGCTTCGGCGCGGGCC
>UQVV01000038.1 GCA_900544635.1 uncultured Cloacibacillus sp.
TCGCGCGGCATGACGAATTCCAATTCCACGCCGTGCGCCGTGCGGCTCAGACGGAAGCCTTCGTATTCCTTACAGCTCATCGAGATGGGCCTTCACGTATCCTACGAGGAAGAGGCTGCCGCAGCAGACGACGGGCAGCCCTTTGCCCGACGCGGCGCGTATCGCGTCAAGCGGGTCGCCGGAGGTCCCAGCGACGCAAAGCCCGGCGCGCTCCGCCGTTTCTCTCATCCCTTCGGCGCTCAGCGAGCGTTCGAGCCCCGGCACCTCGGTGCAGTAGATTTCCGCACCGAGCGGACGCAGCAGCGACAGCACGCCGCTTATGTCCTTGTCCTTCATCATCGCGAGGACTATCGAAAGGCTGCCTTCATGGAAAATTCCCGCCAGCGTCTCCGAAAGCCGCTTCATCGCGTGCGGGTTGTGTCCTCCGTCGACTATTACCAGCGGCGAGCGGCGCACTATCTCCATGCGCCCCTGCCACTGCGTCTCCGCAATTCCGCGCTTTATCGTCTCTTCGCAGACGCGCGGGAAACGCTTCGAAAGTAGGCGCGACGCCGCGACGGCCATCGCCGCGTTGTCCGCCTGGAACGAGCCGACGAGCGGCGTGAAATATTCGCGCGCCCCATCGGCGTCAGACAAAGTGAAGCGCGTACCGTCTAGCGAGTAGGCGCGCCCGGTTATCCTGTATTCGCCGCGGAAGATGTGCGGCTCCGCGCCGCAGCGCGCCGCGGCGTCGAGGAACTGGCCGTCGAGCCGTTCGTCGCCGAAGAAGAGCGCGGGCGTTCCTTTGCGCATGACGGCGAATTTCTCCGCAGCTATCTTTTCCAGCGTGTCGCCTAGGAAGTCCGTGTGGTCCATGCCTATCGGCACGACGACGCTGAGCGCGACGTCGGTCAGGATGTTCGACGCGTCGAGCCGTCCGCCCATTCCCGCCTCGAATACGGCGGCGTCGGGCTGCCTGCGCGCGAGTATCATAATCGCGGCGGCCGTTATAAATTCAAAATATGTCGGATGGTTGTCCTTGAAGTAGTCCGTCCTGCGGACTATATCTTCGAGCTCGGAGGCGGCGTCTAGCCACTCCCGTGCCGCCGCGCGTTCGCCGTCTATCACGAGCCGCTCCGAGAAGTCTACGAGATGCGGGCTCGTATATAGCGCGGCCTTATAGCCCGACGCGCGCAGCACGGAGTAAATTCCCGCCGCGGTCGAGCCTTTGCCGTTGGTCCCCACGATGTGGACGATTGGGAACTTTCCCTGCGGCGAGCCGGCCTCGCGCAGAAGGCGCGCAAGACGGGCGAGCCCGGGGCGTATGCCCGGGCTCGCGAGCTGAGCCAGCTTTGATTCGACAAGCTCAAAATTATTTTTTTCGTTCATCGCGTGTTATTCGGAGAGGCTGGCGAGGTTCGCCTTCATTCTCGCGGCCTTCGCTTCGTTGTCCGCGAGCGTGTTCTTCTCCTTTTCTATTACTTCCGCGGGCGCGCGCTCGACGAACTTCTCGTTCGCGAGCTTCGCCTTGCTCTTCTCGATGTCCTTTTCGAGCTTTGCGAGGTCGTTCCTGAGGCGCTGCATCTCCTTCTCTACGTCGAGCAGCTCGCCGACCGGCAGGTATATCTGCGCGCCGTCGAGCACGGAGGCGAGGCTCTTCTCGGGCTTTCCGTCGCCTTCGCCCGCGAAGGTCACGGTCTCGACCTTCGTCAGGAGCTTCAGCTGCTTCTCGCATTCCTTGAGCAGCGCGAGCTTAGCCGCGTCGTGGACGGCGAGCGTGACTCCGGGAATCGTCTGCTGCGGGGCGATGCGCGCCTCGGCTCTGAGGTTGCGGACCGCGCGTATCGTCTCCTGAACGAAGTTCATGTCGGCGATGACCTTTTCGTCTATCTCCGCGAGCCTCGGCTTCGGCCATCCGCTGCGCATAATGAAGTCCGTCCCGAACGGGAAGGCGTGCCACAGCTCTTCGGTCACGAACGGGATGATCGGGTGCATGAGCTTGAGGACGTCCTCGAACACCGCGAGCATGACGGCCTGCACAGTCTTTCTGCGCGCTTCGCCCTCTTCGCCGCGCAGCGCGGGCTTCGCAAGCTCGATGTACCAGTCGCAGAGCTCGCTCCACGTGAAGTCGTACATGAGGCGCGCCGCCTCGCCGAAGAAGTATCCGTCGAGCAGCCGCGTCATCTCGGCCGATACCTGCGAGATGCGGTTGAGTATCCATTTGTCCTGGAGCTGAAGCTCGTTCTCGTCTATCTTCTGACCGGCCTCCGCGTCTTCGAGGTTCATGAGCGCGAAGCGGCTCGCGTTCCAGAGCTTGTTCATGAAGAGGCGGTAGGTCGAAATTCTCTCCGTCGAGAGGAATATGTCGCGCCCCTGCACAGTGAGCGCCGCGAGCGTGAGGCGCAGCGCGTCCGCGCCGTAGTCCTTGACTATCGTGAGCGGGTCGATGACGTTGCCTCGCGACTTGCTCATCTTCTGTCCCTTCTCGTCGCGGACGAGCGCGTGGATGTAGACGTCGCGGAACGGCACTTCATGCTTCGCTTCGAGGCCGAACATTATCATGCGCGCGACCCAGAAGAAGATTATGTCGAAGCCGGTTACGAGCACCGAGGTCGGATAGAACTTGCGCAGCGTCTCCGTATCGTCGGGCCAGCCCATCGTCGAGAAGGGCCAGAGTCCGCTTGAGAACCACGTGTCGAGCACGTCCTCGTCCTGATGCAGATGCGTGCTTCCGCACTTCGGGCATTTCTCAGGCGCGGTCTCCTCAACTATGACCTCGCCGCACTCCTCGCAGTACCACGCCGGGATGCGGTGGCCCCACCAGAGCTGGCGCGAGATGCACCAGACGCGTATGTTCTCCATCCACTGATAGTAGACGTTAGTCCACTGCTCTGGGATGAACTTTATCTTTCCGGCCTGCACCGATGCGACGCCGGCGTCAGCAAGCGTGCGTGTGCGGACGAACCACTGCTCGGAAAGGTACGGCTCCACGACGGTGTGGCAGCGGTAGCAGTGTCCGACGGAGTGGCGGAGGTCCTTGACGGAGAGCAGCGCGCCCTCTTTTTCAAGGTCGGCGGCGACGGCGTCGCGCGCGGCGAAACGGTCCATTCCGGCGTACTTGCCGGCGTTCTCGTTCATTATGCCGCGTCCGTCGATGACCTGTATCTGTTCAAGGTTGTGGCGCTGGCCGACGAGGAAGTCGTTCGGGTCATGCGCCGGCGTAATCTTGACGCAGCCGGAGCCGAACTCCGGGTCGACCATGTTGTCCTCGATGACCGGGATGACGCGGCCGACGAGCGGCACGACGACCTTCTTGCCGATGAGGTGGCGGTTCTTCTCGTCGCGCGGGTGTATCGCTATCGCGCTGTCGCCGAGGATGGTCTCGGGACGCGTCGTCATGACGACGACCGCTCCGTCGGAGCCGTCCGCGAACTTATAGGCGACCTCGTAGAACTTGCCGTCCTCGTCCTCGTGCTCGACTTCGAGGTCGGAGAGCGCCGTCTGGCAGCGCGGGCACCAGTTTATAAGATATTTGCCGCGGTAGATGAGCCCTTTCTTGTAGAGCTGGACGAATATCTTGCGCACGGCGCGCGAGAGCCCCTCGTCCATCGTGAAGCGCTCGCGGCTCCAGTCGCACGACGCGCCGAGCTTCTTTAGCTGGTTGATTATCGTGCTGCCGTAGAGCTCCTTCCACTCCCAAACCTTTTTGACGAATTCCTCGCGTCCGAGGTCGTGGCGCGAGATTCCTTCCTTCGCGAGCGAACGCTCGACGACGTTCTGCGTCGCGATTCCGGCGTGGTCCGTGCCGGGGAGCCAGAGAACCTCGTAGCCCTGCATCCTCTTCGTGCGGCTCAGTATATCCTGGAGCGTGTTGTCCAAAGCGTGGCCGACGTGCAGCGAACCAGTGACGTTCGGCGGCGGAATGACTATCGAAAATGCCGGCCTCGGCGACGAAGCGTCGGCCTTGAAGAGCCCGTTCTCAACCCACTGGGAGTACCATTTGTCCTCAATGGGCGCGGGGTCGTAACTCTTGCCCAACTGCGTTCTCTCGGAATCCATCCGTGTTCCTCCTCAACAGACGCGCCTGGTGGCCGCGTCATTTCTATTCACATTCCCGACAGCCGGCCGTTCCGGAACATCGGGATGCGTATGCGTAAGTTACTCGCCGCGCGCGGCCTCGAGAGCGTCAAGCCGCTCCATCTCGCTCAGGATGTCCGTTATCCCTTCGCGCAGCTTCTCCATCTCCGCGTTGTTGATTCCCGAGGTGATGAAGGGCGGCAGCACGGAGTCAAGGCCTCCGCGCATTATCGTATTATACTGCCCCTTGCGGCGGCCCGGCGATATTTTGTCGCCTTTCGTGAAGACGACGAGACGCGGCATATCCATGCGGTCGAGCCACGCGATGAGCTCTTCGTCGTTCGCGAGCGGCCCGTGGCGGAAATCTATCAGATGCACGACGTAGGATATATGACGGTCCGCGCTGAAGTATTCCTCTATAAATTTCCACCAGCTGCGGCGTTCGTCCATGCCGCGCGCGGCGTAGCCGTAGCCCGGAAGGTCGACGAGCGAGAACTTGCGCTCGCCGCAGTCGACGTTGTAGAAGTTTATGCTGCGAGTCTTGCCCGGCTTCGAGCTGACCTTCGCTATCTTCCTGCCGAGCAGCGCGTTGATGAGCGTCGACTTCCCGACGTTCGAGCGGCCGACGAAAGCTATCTCCGGCCTCTCGGGCGGAGGCAGCTGGCCTTTGTTGAACGCCGTGCAGAAAAGCTCCGACTTCCAGTGCGCCATAGCGTTACTCGCCCGGCCTCAGCGCGAGCTCGAAAACCTTCGTGACGTTCGAGACGTAATGGAGCTTCATGCCCTTCAGCACCCACGGGCTCAGCTCAGCCGCGTCGGGCTTGTTGTCGTCGGGCAGTATTACGTCTCTGATGCCAAGGCGTTTCGCCGCAAGTATCTTCTCGCGGACGCCGCCTATCGGCAAGACGTTGCCGTGCAGCGTCATCTCGCCGGTCATCGCGTACTCGGTGTTTATCGAACGTCCCGTGAGCGACGAGCAGAGCGAGAGCGCGAGCGTGATTCCCGCAGACGGCCCGTCCTTCGGCACCGCGCCCGCGGGGACGTGTATCTGTATGTCCTTCTTGTTCCATTCGAAGTTCGCAAGGCCGTAGCGCTCGGCGTTGGAGCGCAGGTAGGCGAGCGCCGTGACCGCCGACTCCTGCATGATGTCGCCGAGGTTGCCCGTGTAGGCGACCTTGCCCGCGCCGTCCATGACGGCGGACTCTATCAGTATTACGTCGCCGCCGGCCTCGGTCCATGCTAGGCCGATGGCCGTGCCGACCGAGCCGCCCTTCGGTATCTTCGTCGCGTAAAGCTTCGGCGCGCCGAGAAGCAGGTGGAGCTTCTCCTTCGTTATCTGGCCTTTAATCTCTTCGCCCTCGCCGGCGAGCGAGGCGGTCACCTTGCGCGCCGCTTTTGCGAGCTGCCGGTCGAGGCCGCGCACTCCGGCCTCCATCGTGTACGAAGAAATTATCTCCTTTATCGCCGCGTCCGTGACTGAGAACTCTTCGGACGAAAGGCCGTGCTCCTTCAGTATGCGCGGGATGAGGTGCTTCTTCGCGATTTTCAGCTTCTCCTCCATCACGTAGCCCGGGAGCGAAATTACCTCCATACGGTCGAGCAGCGGCCGCGGTATCGTCGCGGTCGAGTTGGCCGTCGTGATGAACATCACCCTGCTGAGGTCGAAGGGGACCTCGAGGAAGTTGTCGGTGAAGTTTTTATTCTGTTCGGGGTCGAGCACCTCGAGCAGCGCCGACGCGGGGTCGCCGCGGTAATCCGAGGCGAGCTTGTCGATCTCGTCCATGAGTATGAGCGGATTGTTCGTCCCGCACTGTTTGAGCTTGTGGATGATGCGTCCGGGAAGAGCGCCGACGTAGGTGCGGCGGTGTCCGCGTATCTCAGCCTCGTCGTGCATGCCTCCGAGCGAAATGTTTACGAACTTGCGCCCCATCGCGCGCGCGATGGATTTTCCGAGCGAGGTCTTGCCCACGCCGGGCGGGCCGACGAAGCAGATGACCTGTGCGCGCATATCGTCTCCCGCGCGTTTTTTGACGGCGAGAAATTCGAGTATGCGCTCCTTTACGTCTTCGAGTCCGTAGTGGTCTTCGTCGAGCACCTTGCGCGCGTTCGCGATGTCGAGGTTGTCCTCCGTCGAGACGTTCCACGGAAGCTCCGTCAGCGTCTCGATGTAGTTCCGCGCGACGGCGGCCTCGGGCGAAAGCGGCGGCAGCTTGCAGAAGCGGCCTATTTCCTTGTTGACCTTCTGCAAAATATCCTCGGGCATCCCGCATTTGGCCGCTGCCTCCCTAAGCTCGTCGGCCTCCGAGGTCGGGCTCTCTTCGCCGAGCTCGTCGTTTATCACCTTGAGCTGCTCGCGCAGGTAATAGTTGTGCTGGTCGCGGTCGATTTCGGAGCGGACCTTTTCTTCGAGGTCGCGCTCAAAGCCGAGCAGCTCGTTCTCGTTCACGAGCATCTTCATCAAAAGGTTGAGCCTGTCCTCGGCGTCGACAGTTTCGAGAATTTTCTGTTTGTCAGTGATGTCGAAGTTCCCGTGCGAGGCTATGATGTCGCAGAGCACCTCGGGGTCGTCGATGTCGCGCACGGAGCGCGCTATCTCCTCCGGGAGCTTCGGGTCGAGGCGCACGTTTTCCTCAAATCCGCGCAGGACAGCGCGTATCAGCGCGCGCAGCTCCGTCGAAACCGCCGGACGCTCGGAGTCCAAAATTACGACGGACGCGAGCATGAAGGAGTCGTTGGACGCCATTTTCTTGACCTCGGCGCGGCGTCCGCCCTCGACGACGACCTTGAGCGTGCCGTCCGGCAGGCGGACATTCTGGAGCATCTTGCAGACCGTGCCGACCTTATAAAGCCCCTCCGGCTGGAGCGTGTCGCTGTACGGACGCTTCTCCGAGACGATGAAGAGCGTGCGATCGCGGTCGGCAGCCTCTTCTACGGCGCGGATGGATTTCGGCCTGCTTATAAAAAGCGGCGAAACTATGCCGGGGAATATGACGAGATCCCGAATCGGGATCACAGGATAGACAAGCGTCTTACTCTGCTCCGCCATCGTTCGCTCCGTCCGTTTCCGCAAGCGGCTGCGCGTTTCCCTCGACGGCGTCCTTCGTCACCGTCAGCTTCGCGACGTGGGAATGTTTGCTCGGTATCTCGTACTGCAGGTCGAGCATAAGCTTTTCGAGAATCGTGCGCAGGCCGCGTGCGCCTGTGTTGAGCTTGAGCGCCTTCTGCGCTATCGTCCTCGCTGCGTCGTCGGTGAATTCGAGGTCGATGCCCTCGAGCTTGAACAGCTTTTTGTACTGCTTCAGCGGGGCGTTCTTCGGCTCCTGGAGTATCTGCACGAGCGCGTCCTCGGTGAGCGACTCGAGCGCTACGAGCACCGGCAGACGCCCGATGAATTCGGGGATGAAGCCGTATGCGCGCAGGTCGTCCGGTTCGAGCTTCTTCAGCAGCTCCGTCGGGTTGTGCTTGTTGACGTTGGAATTTATGTCTCCGCCGAAGCCGAGCTGCTTCTCGTTCACGCGGTGCGAAATTATCTTCTCGAGGCCGTCAAAGGCTCCGCCGCAGATGAACAGGATGTTGCTCGTATCGATCGGTATCATCTCCTGGCTCGGGTGCTTGCGCCCGCCCTTCGGCGGAATGTTCGCGACGGTGCCCTCGATTATCTTGAGCAGCGCCTGCTGGACGCCCTCGCCGGAGACGTCGCGCGTTATCGAGGTCGACTCGGATTTGCGCGCGATTTTGTCTATTTCGTCTATGTATATGATTCCGCGCTCCGCGGACTGAATGTCGAAATCGGCGGCCTGGAGCAGACGGAGCAGAATGTTCTCGACGTCTTCGCCGACGTAGCCCGCCTCCGTAAGCGTAGTCGCGTCGGTCATAGCGAACGGGACGTGCAGCATCTTCGCAAGCGTCTGCGCGAGCAGCGTCTTTCCGCTGCCCGTCGGGCCGACGAGCAGGACGTTGTTCTTCGGAAGCTCCACATCGTCGTCGTCCGAGGCCGGGTTCAGCAGCCTCTTGTAATGGTTGTAGACCGCGACGGAAAGGACCTTCTTCGCCTGCGCCTGCCCTATGACGTACTGGTCGAGGAATTCCTTTATCTCGACTGGTTTGGGCAGTTCTTCCATCGCCGGGAGCGAGACATAATCATATTGTTCGGCCTTCCTGCGTCCTTTTGCGGGAATATCAGGCTGCGGGCGGTCGCCCCTCAGCATTATGCTGCATATATGCACGCAGTCTGAGCAGATAAAAACGTTGGGAAGCTGGCCGGAAAAGAGCTTCGGCACTTCGTCCTGCGACTTTCCGCAGAACGAGCAATAATTCTTTTTTCTGTCTTTGAATATATTTCCGTTCTCGTACATGCGAACTGGCACCTCGCAATAAAACGAGGGGACCCCGTACGGAATCCCCCCGTCAGACTGTGTCCTAGCGTTTTTCGATTATCTTATCGACGATCCCGTACTGCTGAGCTTCTTCGGCTGACATATAGAAATCTCTGTCAGTGTCCGCCTCTATCTTCTCAAGCGGCCGGCCTGTATGCTTCGCGAGTATCTCGTTCAGCTTCGCCCTCGTCTTGAGAATTTCCTTGGCGTGTATCTCTATGTCCGAAGCCTGCCCCTGCATTCCGCCCATCGGCTGATGGATCATTATGCGCGAGTTGGGAAGAGCTATGCGCTTGCCCTCGGCTCCCGCCGTGAGGAGCACCGCCCCCATGCTCGCGGCCATGCCGATGCATATCGTCGAAACATCGGGCTTGATATACTGCATTGTGTCGTATATCGCGAGCCCAGCCGTAACCGAACCTCCGGGACTGTTTATATAAATTGAGATGTCTTTGTCGGGGTCTTCGCTCTCCAGGAAGAGAAGCTGCGCCACGACCAAATTGGCCACCGTGTCGTCGATAGCCGTGCCCAGGAATATTATCCTGTCTTTCAGGAGACGGCTGTAGATATCGTAGGAACGTTCGCCTCTCCCTGACTGCTCAACTACTATAGGCACGTAATAGGACATTATAATATTCCTCCTTCTCTGCAAAGTTGTGTGCGGACGCTATTCCGCTTCCTTCTCCGCGGGAGCGTCCTTCTTCTCGGGGACGTCCACGCTCTTCACCGCTTTGGCGACGAAGTCTATCGTCTTGCGCGCGCGGAGTCTCTCGGCTATATCGTAGAGCCTGTTGCGGTCTCCGTAGATGTATTCCTGAAGCTTCTGCGGCTCGACGCCGGACATGAGCGCGAGCGAGTTGATCTCCTGCTTCAGCTCGTCGGGGGTCCAGTTGATGTCGTTCTCGTCGGCTATCGCCTCGAGGACGAGCGAGCGCTTCACTATCTTTCTCGCCGCGGAGTCAAGCTCGGCTTCGTAGGAATCCTTGTCCATGCCGCTCTTCGCGAAGAAGTCTTCCATGGTCATGTCGTTCTCGCGCTTGATGCGCTCGGCCTGCTGCTCTCTCATGGCGTCCTTCTGGCGCTCTATCATCTTCTCGGGGATCTCGACTTCGGAGAGTTCGACGGCCTTCTCTACCGCGGAGTCCTTGAGGCTAGACTCGCTCTGACGCTCCGCGGAGGTCTCGAGCTGCTTTCTGATGCTCGCCTTGAACTCGTCGACGGTCTTATGCGCGTTGTGCGTAATCTCGGCGGCGAGTTCGTCGGTCAGCTCGGGCGTGTTCTTCTTCATTATGCCGAGGACCTCTATCTCGTAGCGGCTCTTTACGGCCTTCGCCTTCTTGGCCTCTTCGCCTTCGTTCGGGAGCTCTATCGAAGCTTTCTCTCCGGGGTTCTTTCCGATGAGGGCTTCGGCGACCTCGGGGCGAATCGTCTCAGAGCCGAGGAATATCTCGGTCTTCATGCCGTCCTGCTCTTTCTTCTCCTCGCCGTCCTCGTAGGTCACATAGGTGTCGTACTTGACGGAGACGTAGTCGTCCTTCGCGAGCGGGCGCTCCTCATAGGTCGGGACTATCTCGGCGCGCGAGTCGAGGATGTTGGCTATTCTCTCGTCGACCATAGCGTCGGTCACTTCGTAGATGGTCTTCTCCGCCTCTATCTCGCCGAGCTCGGGAAGCGTGACTTCCGGAGTGACCTCGAAGGTGACGGTGAACTCGTAGGGCTCGTTCTCCTTAAGCGGCTCCGGCTTGAGGTCGGGGTCGGCGATGAGCTTGAGCTCGAACTCTTCGACCATGTTGTCTATCGCGTCGCCGAGCAGCTTCTCAAGGGTCTCGGCGCAGGCCGCGTCCTTCGGGAAGTAGAGCTCGAGCATTCTGCGGGGCACCTTACCCTTGCGGAAGCCTTTGATGTTGGCTTTCTTCGATATATCCTTATATGTATTTTCTATCGCTTTGTTTACCTCTTCTGCCGTGAACTGGGCCTTGGCCTCCACAACATTTTTTTCCTGCGATAAAATCTCGGTCTTCAATTTATTTTCCCCTTTCCAAATATTACGACTGCCATAGCATAACCACCGCATTGTACCATAACAGCGCGCATTATACACTATGCGCCAGGAAAAATATTTTCCGGCGCATAAAAAATGCGAGGCTCGGTAAACCCCGCAAGAATTGCTTAATTCTGGTCGGGATGGTCGGATTCGAACCGACGACCCCCTGCTCCCAAAGCAGGTGCGCTAACCAGACTGCGCTACATCCCGAGACTATGAGATTATACCATGACTTTGCGGATATTAAAGAGGAAGAAGCTTATTTTGTCCTCCGCGCGTCAATCCGCCGTTCCGCTCTTCACGTCGTCTAGCTGGGCGATGAGCGTCGCGGCGAAGAGGACGGCGCAGCCGGTCAGCTCACGCGCCGAGAGCACCTCGCCGAAGACGAGGTATCCGAAAATCGCCGCGAACACGGATTCGGTGCTCATTATGATGCATGTCGCCAGCGGCTGGACGTAGCGCTGCGCCGACATCTGGAAGGTGTAGGCTACGCATGTGCAGACGAGGCCCGCGTAGACGATGGGAGGCCACGAGGCTGCGACGGAGGCGAGGTCGGGGCGCTCGAATATCAGTGCGCCTGTCGTGGCGAGCAGCGCCACGGTGCCGAACTGTACCGCGGAGAGCTTCACGGGGTCGCTCTTTCTCGAGAATACCGAGCAGGCCATGATGTGCGCCGCCCAGAAGAAGGCGCTGAGGAAGATGAGAAGGTCGCCGCGCCCTACAGTGAAACCGTCTTTTATCGAGAGCAGGTAGAGGCCGCCCATGCTCATGAAGATGGCGAAGACTGCGGTCTTTGACGGAATTTTGCCGGCGAAGATGCCGTACAGCGGGACGATGACGATGAAGGTGTCGGTGATGAAGGCCGCCTTCCCCGCCGTCGTTCCCTGCATTCCAGCAAGCTGGAGCACGGAGCCGGAGAAGAGCGCGAGGCCGCATATCGCGCCGTGGCAGAGTATTTTCATCCGTTCGGCGCGTTTTTCCTCCGGCGTGCGTTCGCCGCGCGCTTCATCAAAGCCGCCGCGTTTCCCCATCAGCGTGAGCATCAGCGAGAGCGCCGCGACGCTCACGACGTAGCGGCTCGCGCAGAAGGTCAGCGGCCCGATCTCCTGCATCCCGAGTATCTGGGCTATGTAGGACGTGCCCCATATTAGCGCGCAGGAGACCAGCATTGCGGTCGAAACG
>UQVV01000039.1 GCA_900544635.1 uncultured Cloacibacillus sp.
AATCCACTATTTCGCGAAGCGAGGAGATTTTCAGCGTTTCTATCGGGTAGGTTTCTTTCGGGGTGCGGCGGCTGATTACGGCGCGCGTGAAGCCGAGGCGGGCCGCTTCTTTTATCCGCAGCGGCGTGCGCGCGCAGGGGCGGACTTCCCCGGCGAGGCCGACTTCGCCGATGAAGCAGACGTCGGACGGGAGCTCGATGTCTGCGGCGGCGGAGGCGAGCGAGGCGCAGATGCCGAGGTCGGCGGCTGGGTCTTTCAGCGTGAGGCCGCCCGCGACGTTGAGATATACGTCGCTCGCGCGCGTGGCGACGCCGCAGCGGCGTTCGAGGACGGCGAGCAGCAGCTGCAGGCGGTTCACGTCGACGCCGCGCGCGGTGCGCTTCGGGTACGGGAAGGGCGTCGGGCAGGCGAGCGCCTGAATTTCGGCCGCGAGCGCGCGCGAGCCCTCGAGCGTCATAGCTATCGAGACGCCGGAGCTTCCGAGGTCGGTGCCGTTCCAGTAGAGGCGGCTCGGGTCGTTTACTGCGGAGAGCCCTTTGTCGGACATTTCGAAGATTCCGAGCTCCTCGGTGCTGCCGTAGCGGTTTTTCTCGGCGCGCAGCAGGCGGTTCGGAGAGTTCTGTTCGCCCGAGAAGAGCAGGACGACGTCTACGAGGTGCTCGAGCAGCTTCGGCCCCGCTATCTGTCCCTGCTTTGTGATGTGGCCGACGAGGACGGTCGGTATCGAACAGCGCTTGGCGGTGTCCACGGCCATCGCCGCGACGCCCTTGACCTGGTTCGGCGAGCCGGCCCATCCGCTTTCGCTGTCGGCGCGGAAGGCCTGCACGCTGTCGATGACCATGAAGCCGTAGCCGTATTTCTCCGCGGCGGCGAGCGACGAGGGAAGGTCGCTCTCGCAGAGAAGGTCGAGCCCGGGCGTCATGAGGCCGAGGCGGCGTCCGCGCAGCGCGAGCTGGCCAGACGATTCTTCGCCCGATATATAAATCACGCGCTCGCCGCGCTTCGCCATCTCTGCGCAGACCTGGAGCAGCAGCGTGGATTTTCCGACGCCGGGCTCGCCGCCCAGAAGCGTCACGCCGCCGCGCACCCAGCCGCCGCCGAGGACGCGGTCGAGCTCGTCTATTCCCGACGGGATTCTTTCCTGTTCCTCGACTTCGAGGCCCGATATCGGCACTGCTGCGCGGACTGGCTCGTTCAGCGGCCCGTGCGAAACGGCGGGCTGCGCCTCCTGTTCGAGCGTGCCCCACGAGCCGCACTTCGGGCATTTGCCCATGAAGGTCTGGCTCTGGTAGCCGCACTCCGAGCATTTATAAAGACGTATTTCTTTTTTTGCCATGTTTGAAATTTTTACCTTATCCCCAGGGCCACGAGACGCGCCGCCCGCCCTCGCCGCGCAGCGCCATACGTATCTCCTCGAAGGTCGGCGCTTCGAGCATCATCTTCGTGCAGTTCGCGCGCGACATCGTGTCGAGCGTGTGCGAGTCGGACGAACGGATGAAGGCGCGCCCGGGGTATCGTTCGCGCCATTCCGCCGCTTCGTCCGAGTTGAGGCGGCGCGAGAGTTCGAAAGCGTCGGCAGGATAGTCCTGCGGCATCGGGCCGAGCGCCGCTGTGTACGAGAAGGCGGGGCGGTCGACGTGGGCGAGTATCGCAAGGCCGCCGAGCGCGCGCGCCTTTTCCACAATCTGGTCCACTTCGTAGCCCGCGCCCTGTATCAGCAGGACTTCCTCTTCCTTTACGATGCCGTTCTCGGCGTCGACGACTATCTGGTAGCCGAAGTGCTCGACGTCGTTTTTAATCGGGCGGATGCGCTTCCAGAGCCATTCCTTAAATTCGAGCGCGAGCGGATATTCCGGAAAGACGCAGAGCGTGTGGATGTCCTCCGCGCTCTGCGCCTCGATGCACGGAAGCACGACGGGGACGCCGGGACGCCCGCCGTTCTGCGCAGCGCCCGCCATCCCCGGGTAGTTTTCGCATGTGTTGTGGTCGGCTATGCCGATTATGTCGAGGCCGGCCTCGCGCGCCTTTTCGATTACCTCGGGCGCGCCCATCTCGAGCTCGCCGCACGGCGAGAGCAGCGTGTGTATGTGGAGGTCGACCCAGAAGGGCTTCAGCAACGCGACGTTATCCCGCGAGCCCAAGCGCGGCGAGCTTCACGCAGGTCGCGTAAAGCGTCTCCGGCACGGAGAGGATCGCTATGTTTTCCGTCTTGCAGCGCTCTATCAGGTCGTCTGGGGCCTTTCTGCCCGAGGCTATGATGATGAGCGGCAGGTCCTTGAGCACAGCGACGGCGGCGACGTTGAGGTGCGCCTGCACCGTCACCCACGCGGCTCCCTCCGGGGCCGTCCCCATTATGAAGCTCAGGAGGTCTCCCGCGGTCGCGCCGGTTATCTCGCGTCCCTTGTCGCCCTCGCACTGCAGCTCGCCGCCGAGCGCTTCGCAAATCTCGCTTACGGTCATTTCGTTCCACTCCTTCTTTTAAGGGTCTGCGGCTGCGACTCCGACAGCACGACTATCTTGTTCGCGAGCGAGGCTATGCCCTCGCGCAGCTTGAAGATGCAGTCGGTCACGGAGCCGTGTCCTCTTACTATCTCCTCCGCCATCGCCTGGCACGACGGGCGTCCGCACGACCCGCAGTCTATATGCGGCAGCCCGGAGTATATTTCCTTCATCTGCTGAAGCTTCACCATCGCCTCGGCCACGTTGTTCGAGAGCGGCAGGCGCGGCCTCGGCGCGTAGTCCTTCGTTATCGTCCAGAAGTCCATCGCGCAGAGCTCCTCGACGCGGCGCTGGTTCTGCGGCGTGACGTTCCAGTCGGTCTGTATGTTGTTGAGGCGCAGGCTCGCGAGGAAGCGCGAGTCAGCCGTGCCGACGCCGCCGACGCAGCCCGTGTCGCAGGTGCGGCACTCGACGAAGTCGACGTTGCGCAGCCGCCCGAGCTCAAGCTCCTGAAGCACGTCGAGCGTGTTCCTCATGCCCGATACGGCGATGAGGTTCAGCTTTTTCTCGGAAAAGGCCTGAATATGCTTTGATTCCCCGCCGCGGCGCGCCCACTGTATCCAGCGGTTGCTGCGCAGCTTCCTCGGGTGGTCGTGCGACGCGGATACGTTGCCCGCCATTATGCTGCGCGCGACGCGGCGCACCGTCACCGCGGCGTCGAGCGGCGAGCGCTCGCGCCCCTGCGGCTCGCGCACCATGGTTATCTTCGCGGAGCACGGAGCGAGAAGCGTCACCGGCGCGGAGCTGCTGGTGCGCATCTTCCAGAGGTCCGCCGCAAGCTCGAGCGGCGGGCATATCGGCACGACGCGCGACAAAAGCTCCGGGAAACGCGCCTGTATCAGCCTGAGCGCCGCCGGACAGTAGCACGATATCAGCGGCAACGACGCGGGGGCCGCGCGCGCTATCATCTGCGCCGTGGCCGCCGCGGAAAGGTCGAAGGCCTCTTCTATCTCGTCTATGAGCGGGTTTACGTTCATCGACGCGAGCACGGCCTCCAGCGTCGACGGGTCGTTGTAGTGGCTGAACTGTGAAAAGAACACCGGATCGGTGACGATGGGGACGTTCTGATTCTCCCTTACGGCGTTCCAGTCGTCCTCCTCTATGCCGAGCGCCTGCCTGTGGCACGAGCGCAGACACTCGCCGCAGTCGATGCAGAGCTCTTCGAGAATGCTTATCTCTCCGTCGACGATGCGGATAGCTTCCGTCGGGCAGACACGGATGCAGTTGACGCACCCCTGGCAGGCCGCCCTTGAGATTTTAACGCTGTGGAGCATTGCCGTCCCTCCTCGCGCGTCTATTTTTTATTGAAATACACGGTGCAGGTCAGAGTCGTTCCGACGCCGACCTCGGATTCTATATTGAAAACGTCGCTGTTTCGCTTTATATTCGGCAGCCCCATGCCCGCGCCGAAACCCATCTCGCGCGCCTGGTCGCTCGCCGTCGTAAATCCTTCCGTCATCGCCTTGCTGATATCCGCGATGCCGGGCCCCTGGTCCTCCGCTATGAGCACCACGTGGTCTTCGTAAATCTCCGCCTTCAGCATTCCTCCGCCCGCGTGGATGACGAGGTTTATCTCCGCCTCGTAGGTGATTATCGCCACCCTGCGGCAGATGCCGGAGTCGATGCCGAGCATTTTGAGGGTATTCTTTATATTGTTGGAGGCCGCGCCCGCGACCATAAAATCGTTGCCCTCGATTCTGTATTCGAGACAGACAGGGGCGCCCATAGCCTAGATCTCCTGAATGTCTTGGCTCGGCTTCATGCCCTTCGCGAAAAGAATTCCGCACGACTCGAACATGCTGTACCGCGTCAGAAGTATCGGGATGCCGTTCTCCCTCGCGAGCTGTATCGTCTCCTCCAGCGGCCTCTTGCCGCGCACGAAGACGATGGCGGGGATGTCGAGCATCTGCGCCGTGCGCACGATCTGGACGTTCGTCAGCCCCGTGAGCAGCAGCGACCCCGGCGTGCAGAACGCGAGCACGTCGCTCATAAGGTCGCATGCGTAGGCGTTGTTTACAATAATGCTGTTAAGATCATCCGACGTAGAGACGTTTTGGGCATCGAGGAACGATGCCAGCTCCTGCAAAGTCATATCGATTCTGCCTCCTGAATGCTTGTCGTATATGCCGACCCCAGAGTTCAACTCATTGTGTAAAGAATAACAAAGAGAGGTGAGAAAAACAAGTGCGCGCGCGCCGCAGCGCCGCCCGCGGGTGTAATATATCTGATGAATTCGTCGAGGGAGTGGTTCTCATGCTTTCATTCTACCTTTCCGCCTGCGCGCTGCTCGCCGCCTTCTTCGCGGCGGGCGTGATGCTGGGGCGCGGCGGCGCGAAAAAAGATTACAGCCTCGGCGGCAGGAAAGCCGGCGCGGCGGGCGTCACGGGCATACTGCTCGGCTCCCTCGTCGGCGGCGCTTCTACCGTCGGCACCGTGCAGATGGCCTACAGCTACGGCATGACCGCCTGGTGGTTCGCGCTCGGCGGCGGCATCGGCTGCCTGCTCCTCGCGCTGCGCTTCGCCGTGCCGCTGCGCAGGTCGCGCATCACGACGATAGCCGACTACCTGAGCGCAAGCTACGGCGGCGGACGCTGCGGCCGCGGCATAGCGCTCGCCGCGACGGCGGCCTCGTCGCTCGGCACCTTCATCTCGATATGCGCGCAGTTCCTCTCCTGCATCGCGCTGCTGCGCGGCGTCCTTCCGCTCTCCGTGCCCGCGGCGGCGCTCGTCGCGGCGCTCTCGATATGGGGCTTCGTCGCCTTCGGCGGCATGAAAAGCTTTGCAAAACTCGGCGAGGCCAAGATAGCGCTGCTCTTCGTCACGCTCACGGCCTGCGCCGCCGCGGCGCTCGGCTGGGGCGGATTTGCGGCGATGCGGCAGAACCTTACCTTCCAGCCGTGGCTCAACCCATTCGGACGCGGCTTCGTCCCCGAGCTCGGATACCTCGCCTCGATGATAGTCGGCGTATTCACGACGCAGATATACATCCAGTCCTTCGCCGCGGCCAAGAACCTCCACGCGGCGCGGCGCGGCGCCTTCGCCTCGGCGCTCATCATGCCGCCGATGGGGCTGCTCGGCACGGCCGTCGGCCTCTCAGTCCGCGCGAGCGGCGCGGAGATACAGCCCGACCAGGTGCTCTCGTGGTTCATCATGAACTCCTTCCCGCCGCTCATAGGCGGGCTGCTCTGGGGCGGCGTCGTCATCACAGTCGTCGGCTGCGCCGCGGGGCTCATGCTCGGCATCGCGACAAACATCGCGAAAAACATGATACCGCGCGAGCGCCTCGCCGGTTACGCGGCGCGCCCAGAAAACAAAGGCCCCGCCGCCGCGCTTGCGAAAGCCGCCGCATCGATATCCGAAACCGCGCTCGTCGCGCTCATGACCGCCGCCGCGGCGCTCATCGGGACGGCGACCACCGGCTCCATGATACTCGAATGGAGCTTCCTCAGCATGGGGCTGCGCGGCGCGGGCAGCTTCATCCCATTCGTCGCGGCCGTGCTCAAGCCCGGCCTGCTGCCGCCCGTCTGGGCGCTCGCCTCCTGCTGCGGCGGCCTCGCCGCGATGCTCGCCTGGGCCTTCGCGCGTATGCCCGGCGACCCGCTCTTTGCCGGTCTTGCCGTCTCCGCAGTATTCGCGGCGTGCGGGATAATTTTCAGTAAAAGATATTTACTTCATTCGTGACCGCCGGTGCTTATATGTTTCACAACTTATAAAAAAGCGCTACGCCTGTATATACGCACCTGTTATATAAACTTAGCCTGTTTTTCGCATAGCACATAAGAGCTTTTGAAACTCCCGCCAAACAGCTCGCCGTCCATCTACGTATGCAAGCCTGTCCGCCGATATCGTGCTTATCTTGTTTATATCGTGCTTGTTTTTTGCTGTCCTGTTTTTATACAAGGAAGTATCGCGCAGCGGAGCATGCACCGCGCTGCGGTAGCGCCATAAAAAATCCCGCGCGGCGGGATTTCAGAGCCTCGCGGGATTTTTTGCGTTTTCTAACGTTTTGCGGATTTATTATCTCTTGTAGCCTATGATGTCGCGCAGGAGCGAGACGCGCCATTCAGCGCCTTTTTCGTCCTCCACGCCTTTGGTCGGGAAGCCGTCGATTACTCCGATGACTCCGCGGCCCTGCGCGCTTTCGGCGACGAGCACCTGGAGCGGGTTCGCGGTGGCGGCGAATATGCGGCAGACCTCCTGCACATCCTTTATCCTGTTGAGCACGTTGATGGGGTAGCCTTTGCGCATGGCTATGATGAATGTGTGTCCCGCGTTCATTTTCTGCGCGTTTTCTATCGCGCACTTCTCCATCTCCGCGTTGTTCCCGTCGTGGCGGATGAGGCAGTCGCCGGACGCTTCGCAGAAGGCGACGCCGAATTCTATGCAGGGCGCGGCGGTCGCCATCGCCTCGTAGATGTCCTCGACAGTCTTGATGAAGTGGCTCTGCCCGACGATTACGTTCGCGTCCTCGGGTATGTCTATCTGCACCGCGCTTATGTTGAGATTCTCAGCCATAACAGCACCTCCGTTGTGTTTTAGTGACCGCACATAGTATAGCATCACGGCACGAAAAACGGCGGCCCGTATGAGCCGCCGTGCGTGTCGCTTGTTTCGGAACGCGGGTTATTTGCTGGTCTTTTTGAGTTCGGCGATGACCGCGTCGGTGATGTCGGTGCCGCCGTAGAATACGACGCCCTTATCCATGACTACGGTGAGCTTCTTCTGGTTGGCGACGGTCCTCATGGCGAGGTTGATTTCCTTGAAGAGCGGCTCCATGAGCTTTCTTTCTTCCTGGGCGAGCTCCTGGCGCTTCGTCTGGTAGATTTCGGCTTTTTTCTTGTTGTCGCTCTCTTTGTCGATGGCGGCCTGCGCGTCCTTCTGGAGCTTTTCGGTCACGTCGCGAACCTGGCGCTGCACCTGCTGGAATTTCGGGTGCTGGAACATGACCTTCTGCGTGTCGATGGTTCCGACCGTGTCGGCGGCGAAGGCCGAGCCAGCGAGGACGAGCGCCGATAGGGCAACCGTCATTACCGTAAGAATCTTCTTGAACGTCATCAATTTTCCTCCTCTTGAGTGCAAGGATAAAATCTCTATCCCTTTCGTTTGACTTGTGTATTGTACCCCGTTTTCGTGATTACGTCCACGTTTTTGCAAGGGCTTCAAAAATTGGCGGCAATCGGCTTTGTCAGGTTGAACAAGAGCGTGCGCCCGCTTGTTTATAATAACCGAAAGATGTGGTAAAAATATGGAGATGGAAGTATTTCCGCGGAGGGATGCAGTATGGAATGTCTCGCAACTTTCGACACTACGCACATGGCGCTCTTCTTTGAGAAGGCGTGCCGCGCCTCGGGGCTTGACGTGAAGATCATCCCCGTGCCGCGCCAGATTTCGGCGAGCTGCGGCCTCGCGTGCAGCTATCCGTGCGGAGAGCGCGGAAGGGTCGAGGCGGTTGTAGCCGAAAAGGCCATAGAGGTCGCCGAGTATCACGAACTCGCCTCGTAAGAGGCGGGTTTTTTATTCTTCATCGTCCGGCGGGTCTTCGTGAAAATATTTATGCCAGAAGAGCCAGCTCATGAAGCGCCACAGAAGATAGCCGAGGCAGACGACCGCTATTGAAATCCACAGCAGGCCGCCGAAGCTCGAACCTATGCTGCCGAGCGCGGCGCTTCCCGCGCGGCGCGTCTCCGCGCTCCCCGGGCCGAAAAATTTCCATATCCACACCATCAGCACCGCGGCGGAGAGCGCGGTCAATATCATATTCAGAGCCTTGCGCATATTTCAGCGCCTCCTTTCGATTATGCGGGTTATGAAGCGTTCCAAGTAGAATTTTACGATGCGGCGCAGAGATATGCTGTCGAAGCGGCGGACGAGCTGTTCGCCGCGCTCCGTGCGCCGTATCGAGAAGGCGCGCGACTTGGGCGAGAGCAGCACCTGCGTCGGGTAGAGGCTTCTGTGGCCGACGACGAGATACGACACGGCGCATGCGACACCCGCGAAGGCCGCTATCTGCGCGCCGAAGAGCTCCATTGCGAAGAGCGTGCCTGAAATCGGCGTGTTGGTCGAGGCGGCGAGCACCGCGCATACGCCGAGCGCCGCGCAGAACGACGGGTCGAGCCCCGTTATCATCGAGAAGAGCAGCCCCGAGGACGCGCCGATGAAGAAGGTCGGCGTTATCTCTCCGCCGCAGCCGCCCGCGGCGAGCGTTATGCCCATCGCCGCGATTTTGACGGCGAAGCCGAGCGGCAGGCTCTCCTCCCCCGCCACCATCGCCCAGATAGTGTCGCTGCCGAGGCCGAGAAATTCCCCGCCGAAGAGCAGCCCTATCGCGAGCAGCAGCGCCGCGCCCGCGACGGGACGCTTCCACCCCGTCACGCCGAAGCGCGCGAAGGTCTTCTGCGCGAGGTGGATTCCCTCGATGTTGGCGATTGCTATAACTCCGAAGAATATCCCGCCGAGCAGCGACGCGGCGAGCGCCCACGGCCCGAGTTCAGGCACGGCGACGGCGATGTTGACGCCGTGGCCCGCGCCCATAGCGGCGGCGGTGAAATAGCCGACTATGCCGCTGATTAAAGAAGGAAAGAGGACGTCGTAGAATATCTGTCCGACGAAGAGCACCTCGACGGCGAAAATCGCGCCCGTCACAGGAGTGCTGAAGACGGCGCAGAAGCCCGCGGCGATGCCGCATATTATGACCTTCTTCAAATCCGATTCGTCGAGGTTGAAAATTTTGCCGATGACGTAGGAGACGCCGGAGCCGATCTGTGCGCAGGGCCCTTCGATGCCGACGGAGCCGCCCGACGAGATAGTTACGATTGTCGCCGCTATCTTGACCGGCACGGCCTTCACGTCTATCAGCGTACGGCGCTTGTTGTGAATGGCGTCGATGACCGCCTCCGTGCCGTGGCCCGCCGACTGCGGCGCGAGCAGCCGCACAAGGAAGTAGCTGACGATAAGCCCGGGGAAAAGCAGAAGATAACGCAGCCGTCCGAGAGAGGCGGCCTTGTCCATGCTCCAGCGCAGCGCGAGCAGAAAGCCGCCCGCGACCAAGCCGACGGCGAGCCCCGTCACGATTGCGAGGACGACCCACTTCGCCACCGCGCAGATGAGCCACACCTCGTCGCGGACGATGTCCGCCCCGTCCGGTTTTCCAACGTCTATACGCACCGCGTTGCCGGTTTCTTTATTATTCAGCCCGTCCATAGCGCATCACCGCATGACATTCTAACATAAGGCGCGCCGAAATACTGTATAATACGCACATGAAAGAGAAAACGTCGAACGCATTGCAGAAAATCGCAAAATATCTGATATTCGCCGGAGTGATAGCGTCGTTCTTCTTTATAGGCTGGCGCATCGTCACGAAGGGAGAGTACGAAAGGCGCGAGCTCGCGCAGTGCGAGGCGCTCGCCGTCAGCGCCGCCTTCGCCGTCTGCGACGCGCTCGACGACCCCGCGCTCGCCGCCCACGTGCGTGAGAACGGCGCGACGGAATTCATCATAGACCACATGAAGATGCCGGGCCACAACGTCGTAGCCGTAACGATAACGCCCAAGGCCGAGGGCTTCGCCGTACACGCGCGCGCCGAGACAAACTGGAACTCCCGCAGCCCGCAGAAATACGAATTCACCGCGGCCAAGGGCGACGGCGGCGTTGACTATCCGAAAGAAAACGCGACGGCGAAAACTTTCCTCGCGCTCAACGAATACGGCGACCGCGCGACCGAAAAGCGGCTGACCTTCACCTTTCCGCACGAGCTGAACTGCCCCGTCCCCTTCGACGTAATCGCAATAAAAGCAAACGGCCTGCACGAAACCCCGCTGACAATCCTGCGGCCGGTGAAGTAGGCTTGCTAGAATAATTTAGCTATCTGATAACAAATCTGCGGGAATATCGACGCCGCCATCAGCATTCTGAAAATCTGCATGACGACGAGCGACGGGCTGTTTACCCCGATGTCCGCCGCGATGAGCGCCATGTCGCTCGCGCCCGCCGGGGTCATCATGAGCATGGCTTCCTTGAACGGGATGTGGAATTTCTTCCAGAGGATATGGCCCGCGATATAGGCGTTGACCATATAGGCCGAGACTATGATTATCGCGGGGACGATGAGCAGCGGAATGTTGCGCAGGGCTTCCGCGCCGATGGAGCAGCCGATGTACGTGCCGGAAAGCACCTGCGCGAAGCGCTTGAACCAGCGCGGCAGCGCGGCGGGAATCCCGGCCATTTTCAGCGCGAGCGTGCCTATTATGGAAAAGGGCAGAGCGCCCGCTGGGACGTGCAGCCGGAGGCCGGCGTAGCCGCAGGCGAGCGCCGTACCGAACGCGGCCGCCGCGGCCTGCGGCGTGAGCTTGTCCTTGCTTCCGCCGCCGCCCTCCGCAGCCGCAGAGGGAGAGACTTCGCCGGCGCAGTTCTTCCTGCGCCCCATCCACGATATCCAAAGAGGAAAGAAGCCGATGCCTACGCAGAGGCGCACGAACTGGAGCACAACGACCTCCGCAACGTCGGCGTGCATATCGAAGGCGATCAGCGGCACGTCGCTCATGCCGCCCGGCACGGAGCACAGCAGCGCCGTGATGGCGTCGAGAGAGGTGAAATGATAGAGCACGAAGCCGAGAACAATGTTGAGCGCGAGGAATCCCGCGATGACGATGGCGGCGGGCAGGCTGATATATTTCAGCGCCATAATGTCCTTCACGCTCACGGAGCAGCCGATAAAGGCCCCCGCCGCAACCTGCGCGATGAACTTCGCTGTAAAAGGCATCTCCGCCATGCCGGTCGTCAGCGACAAAGCGACAGTGCCGCAGACCGCCCCTATCAGCATCCCGCCGGGGACCTTCAGCTTAAAAAATATAAAAGCGACGGCAAAGCCGACGCAGAAAGTCAGCAGCACATTCTCCATAAAACTATTCCCCGTCCCGTGTTCTTCATAAACAAAAGCGGCGCCGCTCCGGGCCCCGCCGTTTCTCTATTATAAATCCAAACCGCCCGATACATAAGCGCCGGACGGGGGATTTTTTAATTAAGCGGCGCACCGATAAAAAAAAGAGCCTGCGCTCCATGATGACGGTGGAGACCATACAGCA
>UQVV01000040.1 GCA_900544635.1 uncultured Cloacibacillus sp.
TCCATACAGTTGCCCGTGGGGAACATTTATGGGTATTGAGTCAATCCTGTTTTGTGTTTTTTGCTTGTACCAGTGTGTTAAAGCGATGGACGCAGCTACATGGGTTGCGTTGGGTATATATTTTGCCATAGGCGCTCTTTTGTATGTGTATGCTAAGTATAAGCAGAAAACGGATCCTGCTGAATGGCGCCCGTTTATACCATCGCCTGATAATTCTCAGACGGAATAATTAAATCAAAAAGTAATTGGTATTTGTATTATCATCCACGCGGCGCGGAAAATCCGCGCCGTTTTTTGTGCGTTTGGGCGGCGGAACGCACGGTGCGGAGTGCGGTACAAAGTTTCAGGAAACGCTGGGATTTCGCGGAAAATATATTTTTGCAATCGCTTGCACAAAACGTGAGGATGGGCTATACTTGTTGAAGTTGGAGTAAAAGGAGGGGCGCGCGGTATGTTTCGACGGATTTCCGGTTTTTCGCATGTTTTCGGAGCGTGGGCCGCGTCGCCGTCTCTTCGTTCGTTTGTCGCGTAAGGCTGTCCGTTCGGGCGGTCTTATTTTTTTGCCGGAATTTTTCAAGGAGGGGTTTTAATGGCGGAACTCAGAGAAAAAGCGCAGCTTATGGATTCGCAGGACTTGAACCGCGTCGTTCGCCGTATCGCCCACGAGATGGTGGAGCATAACAAGGGCACCGAGAACATGGTGCTCGTCGGCATCCACCGCCGCGGCGTCTACATCGCGCGCAGGCTCCAGAAGCTTATCGAAGAGGCCGAGGGGCAGAAGGTCCCCTGCGGCGAGCTCGACATCACGCTCTACCGCGACGACCTTACGGCGCTCGCGGAGCAGCCGATAATCCACAGCACGAGGATGCCGGTCGACATAGCGGGGAAGCACGTCTTCCTCGTCGACGACGTGCTCTTCACGGGGCGCACGGTGCGCGCGGCTCTCGAGGCGCTCGTCGACCTCGGACGCCCGCAGATCGTGCAGCTCGCGGTCATCGTCGACCGCGGCCACAGGGAGCTGCCGATTCACGCCGACATCTGCGGAAGGAACGTACCGACCTCGAAGAACGAGGTTATAGAAGTTAGAGTTGCCGAACTTGACGGAAAGGACGAGGTGGTAATCTGTGAGCGCGACGCTTAACGAAATCGGACAGATGACATGGCGCCATCGGAGCGTCATAGACCTTGACAACTGGACGCACGAGGAGTTCCTTTTCTTCCTCGATCAGTCGCGTCATATGGAGAACGTTATGGACAGGCCGGTGAAGAAGGTCCCGGCTCTTCGCGGCAAGATGTGCGTGAACCTCTTCTTTGAGAACTCGACGCGCACGCGCGTTTCGTTCGAGCTCGCGGAGAAGATGCTCTCGGCCGACGTCGTCAACTGGTCGGTCTCCGGCTCTTCGACGGCGAAGGGCGAGACGATGCGCGACACGGCGTGGACGCTCGAATCTATGGGCGCTGACATCGTCGTCATGCGTCACGGCGCTGTCGGCGCGGCGCAGTACCTCGCCTCGAAGCTGAAGCACGGCATCGTCCTCAACGCAGGCGACGGCACGCACGCGCACCCGACGCAGGCGCTCCTCGACGTCTACACGGCGTGGAAGCACTTCGGCGACCTCGAGGGCCGCAAGATTGCGCTCGTCGGCGACGTCCTGCACAGCCGCGTCGCGCGCAGCGACGTCATAGCCTTCAAGACGATGGGCTGCGAGGTCGTCCTCTCCGGACCGCCGACCCTCATGCCGCGCGAGGTCGAGTGCCTCGGCGTCACCTACGAGCGCGACGCGTGCAAGGCCGTGGAAGGTGCGGACATGGTATACCTGCTCCGCATCCAGCGCGAGCGCCAGCAGGACGGCCTCTTCCCGTCGGTCGACGAGTACCACCGCTGGTGGGGCGCTGACGAGGAGCTCATGAAGCTCGCGAAGCCCGGCGCTCTCGCGATGCACCCGGGCCCGATCAACCGCGGCGTCGAAATCGCCTCTGAGGTTGCGGACGGACATCAGAGCGTGATACTGGAGCAGGTGCGTTCGGGCGTCGCCACGAGGATGGCGCTTCTCTATCTCTGCGGCGGAGGTGCGAGATAATGGAAAAGTTTCTCTTCAAAGGCTTTAAGATATTCAACGGCAAGGAATTCATAAAGGACGACTGCCTCCTCGTCGAGGACGGCAAAATCGCGAAAATCGGCACGGGCCTTGAGTGCGCGGACGCCGAGGTGGTCGAGGGCAACGGACGCCTGCTTACGCCGGGCTTCATCGACCTGCACGCGCACTTCCGCGACCCGGGGCTCGAGTGGAACGAGGACCTCAAGAGCGGAGCGATGGCGGGAGCCGCGGGCGGCTTTACGACGCTCGTCGCGATGCCGAACACGAAGCCCGCAGTCTCCGAGCCCGCGCTCGTCGAGTACGTGCTGAGCCACGGCGCGGAAGCGAAGGCCGCGCGCATACTGCCCGCGGGCTGCGTCAGCAAGAAGCGCGAGGGCAAGGAAATCTGCGAGATGGAAAAGATGGCGGAGGCCGGAGCGGTATTCTTCACCGACGACGGTTCGCCCGTCGCGACGAGCCACCTTCTGCGCCTCGCTCTGCTCTACACCGGCAAGCGTCTGCCGCGCGTCATGGAGCATCCGGAGGAGATAAGCCTCTTCCAGGGCGGACAGGTCCACGAGGGGCGCGTCAGCGCCATGTCGGGGCTTAAGGGCATCCCCGGAGCCTCCGAGGAAATCGACGTCGCGCGCGGCATCGCGCTCGTCCGCGACACAGGCTCGCGCATCCACTTCACGCACATCTCGTGCGCCGGCGCGGTCGAACTCATCCGCAACGCGAAGCGCGCGGGGCTCGACGTCACCTGCGACACGACCTTCCATCACCTCACGCTCAACGAGAACGCCGTCATCGGCAGCGGCTACAACTCGCGCTTCAAGGTCAACCCGCCGCTCCGCTCGGTCGAGGATCAGCGCGCGCTCTGGGAGGGCCTCATCGACGGCACGATCGACGCTATAGTCACCGACCACGCGCCGTGGCACATGGACGAGAAGGACGAGCCGTTCCAGGAGGCTCCGTTCGGCATCGCCTCGCTAGAGTGCGCCGCCGCGGTGCTGCTCGACTACCGCGCGAAGAACCACCCCGAGGTTCCGCTCGAGCTCATCTTCACGAAGATGACGAGCGCGCCCGCCGCGCTGCTTCCCGAGAAGTGGCAGGGGCTCGGCGTGATAGCCGAGGGCGCCTCCGCCGACCTCACCGTCGTGGACGAGGAGCGCACGCGCATAGTCGACTGCCAGACGTGGAAGAGCAAGGCGCGCTGCTGCCCGTGGGAGGGCATGGCCTTCACCGGCTGGCCCGTCATGACCTTCGTCGAAGGCCGCAAAATCTGGCAGGACGACGAAGAACTGTAAGAAAAAGCATAATCTCCCGCGCCGCCAAAATCGCGCGCGCGGCGGTTATAATATAGAAAGAACAGATAGCACAACCTTGCGTTGTGCTATCTCATTACGGGGGTATAGATGATGGAAAGAAAACAGTGCGGCCTCATCCTCGCGCTCGACGTGGCGACGCCGGACGCGGCGCGCGAATTCCTGGACAGGCTGGACAAGGCCACTCGATATGTAAAAATAGGTCCGCGCCTCTACGCGATGGGCGGACTGCCTTTCGTTAAAGAGATAATCGCACGCGGCTACGACGTGTTCCTCGACCTCAAGCTTCACGACATTCCGAACACGGTGGCCTCGGCGGTCGAGCCGCTCTCCGAGGCGGGCCTCTGGGCGTTGACGATACACACCTCGGGCGGATATGAAATGATGGCGCGCAGCGTCGCGATGCGCGACAAGACCGGAAGCGCGATGAAGCTCTTCGGCATCACGGTGCTGACGAGCCTCGGCGGCGAGCTCTGGAGCGACGTGCATCCGGCCTGCGACATGAACGCGGCGCTCGTCGGACGCGCCGAGACCGCGGAGCGCGCGGGGCTCGACGGCATAGTATGCTCTCCGCTCGACCTTGAGCTTTTGCAGGGACGCGCGACGAAGCTGCTGCGCATCGTCCCCGGCATACGCACGAAGAAGGTCAGCACAGAGGACCAGACGCGCGTCGCTACCGCGGCGGACGCCGCGAAGGCCGGAGCGTCCTACATCGTCGTCGGACGCCCGATACTCGAAGCCGCTGACCCGATAGCGGCGGCGAAGGATATATTAAAGACATTAGAGGAGGCTTCACGCTGATGGCCTGCGGATGCGCGAACGAAGAAGTTTCAAAGAAAATACTCGAAATGATGAAGGAAAGCGGAGCCCATCTCCAGGGACATTTCAAGCTCACCTCGGGGCTCCACAGCGACAACTACATGCAGTGCGCGCTGATGCTGCGCTTCCCGCAGTTCGCCGCATACGCGGGCGCGGAGCTCGCGAAGCTGCTCGCGCCCTATAAGCCCGAGTTCATACTTTCGCCGGCGCTCGGCGGCCTCATCATCGGCCACGAAGTCGCGCGCGCCCTCGGCGTGCCCTTCCTTTTCACCGAGCGCGTAGACGGCGACATGCGCCTCAAGCGCTTCCCGCACCCCGGCGCGAGACGCTTCGCGCTCGTCGAGGACGTCTGCACGACCGGAAAGTCGTCGCGCGAGTCGGCGCAGATACTCGTGGACGGCGGCGCGGAATGGGTGGGCTCCGGCTGCATCGTAGACCGCCGCGCGCCCGAGTGCCTGCCCGACTGGGATCTGAAGTCGCTCGTGAAGGTCTGCTTCGCAACCTACAAGCCCGAGGAATGCCCGCTCTGCGCGGAGGGGCTTCCGCTTGTGAAGCCCGGCAGCCGTCCGGACGGAAAATAAAAAATGACCAAGGCGGCGCGCGTTTTCGCGGCGCGCTTCCTGCTCGCCCTCGTTGCGCTGCTTGCGCTGCTTCCCGCCCTCGGTGCGGAAAGCGCGTGGGCGGCGCAGCGGCGCGTTAAAATAGCCGTGACCTCGCAGTGGCTGCGCGAGGTCGCTTCTTTCATATGCGGCGACCAGGCCACAGTGCGCTCGCTCTCCGTCATGGACGAGGCCGGGCGCGAACGGCTCGTTGCGCGTCCCGCGCGCGGCGAGATAATCATAGCCTTCGACGCCGCCGACGCCGCGCGCCACAGAATCAGCGAAAAGAACAAAAACCTCCGCCTGCTCTTCGACAAGGTGCAGGTGACGGAGGACGAGCTGCGCGGTGCGTTCTTCGACCCCGCGATGCTGCCCTTCGTCGCGCAGGAGATAATGAAGGCCGTCTCGAAAATCGATCCCGAAAGCTACGCATACTACCAGCGGCGGCTCGCGGAGTTCCAGTCGCGCATCGACAGCGCGATAGGCGTAGGCCGCCACATGCTCGCGGGCAGCGGCGCGAAGCTGCTCGACCTCACGGGAGCCGAGGGCGTCTGGATACGCTCGTCGATACCGGGCGTCGTGCGCCCGCCCGACGAGGTCTGGAACGGCTGGCTCGCGGGCGACGAAACGGCGATGCGCGCCGCGCTCGACGAAGCGTCGCGCCGCGGATGGCTGCTGCTGCTCGACCCGTGGACGCCTGAGGCGATACGCGCCGCCGCCGTCGCATACCCGAACAGGCTCACGCTCGCCGCGCCCTCCGGCGACGGCGACATCTTCGTATTCTTTCACGACATGCTGACGATGATAGCCGCGCGCCTCGGCGAGAATCAGCCGGACAAAAAATAAAAAATGTATAATTCATAAAAATAAGGTAGAATATAGAGCGCGGCGCGCACACGCCGTGCAGTTATTTTTATGGAAAAAAGAGGTCTCCGATGAAGATAAAGAAAATTTTCGCCGCACTCTGCATAGTATCAGCGCTCTGCTCGCTTGAGGCCGCCGCGCTCGCCGCGCCCACGCAGCAGAAGCCCGCGACAAAGAAGGTCGCGACCACCCTTTCCGCAAACGACATCAAGTACAACGTCAACACCGGCGACGCGCGCGCGACAGGCAACGTCGTCATCAAGCGCGAGGGCTCGACGCTCTGGGGCGACGAGGCCGAGGGCAACACGAACGACGAGATAATGACGCTTCGCGGCAACGTCCGCGGCGAATTCCCCGCGCAGGACGCGACGCTGAAATCCGAGAGCGCGACGTGGACCGGCGACAAGAGCAAGCGCACCGACGGCCTCGTCGAAGCCTTCGGCAGCGTGCGGCTGACGCGCGGCGCGGAGGACTATCTCAACGCCGACTACGTCCGCTGGGAGCCCGGTACAGAGAACTACTCGGCGCGCGGCAGCGTAGACGGCCTGATGGAGAAGAAGATACTCAAGGCCGACGAGGCGCGCCGCAGCGGAAATAAATTCTGGGCGACCGGCGTGCGCCGCTACGAAGATTTGGTGGAGAAGTTCGCCATCTCTGCGCGCACAGTCGAAGGAACCCTCGCCAAAGACCCGCAGACGGGGCAGGACGCGCTGAGCGACATGATAGCCGACCGCAACGTCGTCCTCGACTACGTGGACCGCGAAGGGCTCAAGACGCGCGTGACGGGCGACAAGGCCGTCTACTCCAAGGCGCGCGGCACGATAGTCGTCTCCGGCAATACGAAGGCGGTCCGCAGCGACGGCAAGACCGTCACGGCAGACACGATGGTCGTCCATGAGGACACGCGCGTAATCGAGGCCAAGGGCAACTCTCAGATAATCTTCGTCGTCGAGGAAGAGGAACAGCCCGCGGAAGAAAAATCCCCGCGCAAGCAGAAAAACGCGAAAAAGAACGACGCCAAGGCCGAGGCCGCGAAGGACGAACCGGCGCGCGCCTCAGGCTCCGAGACTACGCTCAGCGACGAAGAGCTGCGCTGGGTGGAGGGCAGATAGATGGCGCTCGAAGCCGCGGCCAACACCCTGCGCGCCGAGAAGCTCGTCAAGAGCTTCAGCGGACGGCGCGTCGTCAACGAAGTCAGCGTCAAGATAGAGAAGGGCGAGATAATAGGGCTGCTCGGGCCGAACGGCGCGGGCAAGAGCACGACCTTCTACATGATAGTCGGGCGCATCATCCCCGACTCCGGAAACGTATGGCTCGGCGGGCAGGAGCTCTCCGCTCTACCGATGTACCAGCGCGCGCGCGCCGGAATAGGCTATCTGCCGCAGGAGGCCTCCGTCTTCCGCAGCCTCACGGTGCGCCAGAATCTCGACCTCGTGCTTGAAGAGTCCGGCGTCCCCGCGGACGTGCGCGGCGACAAAATTTCCTCGCTGCTCGACGACTACGGCTTAAAGCACCTCCAGGACACGAAGGGCGTCTCCCTCTCGGGAGGCGAGCGCCGCCGCGTCGAGATAGCGCGCTGCCTAGCGCTCGAGCCGCATTTCATACTGCTCGACGAGCCGTTCAGCGGCATCGACCCGATAGCCGTCGCGGACCTTCAGTCGATAATCCGCGACCTCAAGGAACGCGGCTACGGCATCCTGCTCACCGACCACAACGTGCGCGAGACGCTCTCGATAACGGACCGCGCATATCTCATATACGAGGGCAAGGTCTTCCTCGAGGGCGAGCCGGAGGAGATAGCCGACAACGTCAAGGCGAGGGAGCTCTACCTCGGGAAAGATTTCAGCTGGTAACTGCGGCGGGAAATTGCACGCCGCCACCGGACGGCGTAACATTCGCGAAACGGCGGCTCGTTTTGAGCCGTTTTTATTTTTACATATTACGGTGTGATTTGATGCCATGCGCGACGATTCCATAAAAAACAATAAACCCGGCGAGGAGCCGAAGAACTATGCGCCCCGCCAAAGCGCGGAAGAAGCTAAGAATCGCGTGGAGAAGCCGAAGCGTCCAGACGCGCTCTCAGGCATGGTATTCCACGCCATGCGCATGATGGCGGGGACGCTCGTCAGCCGCGTCCTCGGCCTTGTGCGCGAGATGCTGACCGCGGCGCTCTTCGGCGCGACGCGCCAGCTCGACGCGTTTTTCGTCGCATACACGCTCGCGAACCTCTCGCGCCAGCTTCTCGCCGAGGGCGCGCTTTCTGCCTCCTTCGTCCCCGTTTTCTCGCGCACGCTCGCCTCCGACGGGCGCGACAGCGCGAAGCGCCTCGCCGACGAAGCGCTGACGATACTGATTTTCGGATGCAGCGCCGTCGTCGCAGCTGGAATTATATTTTCGCCCATTCTTGTGAACATCATGGCGCCCGGCTTCGCGCCGGAGGAACGCGCAGTCGCCGTGACGCTGACGCGCATGATGTTCCCGTTCCTGATGCTCGTATCCGTCGGCGCGCTCGCAATGGGCGTGCTGAACAGCCTCGGCAGCTTCTTCATTCCGGCGATAGCGCCCGCGCTGAGCAACCTCGCCTATATCATCTTCCTGCTCGCGACGAAAAGCCATCTGTCGGTGTGGAACCTCGCCTTCGCGGTGCTGACGGGCGGGGCCTTCCACATGCTGCTCCAGGTATATTGGTGCTCGCGGCTGAAATTCACGCTGCGGCCGCGCAGGCCGAGCCTCGGCGACCCGCAGCTGCGCAGCATGATGGCGCTCTTCCTGCCCTACGCGGCGGGGCTTTCTCTGAACCAGCTCAACCCCGTCATAAGCCGTATGCTCGGCTCCTTCCTCGACGGCGGCTCCATATCGGTGCTCACCTACGCCGACCGCGTGCTCCAGCTGCCGCTCGGCCTCTTCGTCATAGCTATTTCGCAGGCCGTCCTGCCCGTCCTCTCGCGGCAGGACCCGAACGACACGGCCTCCTTCTGCGACTTCGTGCGCGGCGCGATGCGCTTCAACCTCTTCGTAGTCCTTCCCGTAGCGGCGGGGCTCTGCATAGTGTCGCACGAGGTCGTCCACCTGCTCTTCTTCCGCGGCGCCTTCTCGGAATGGGCGTGGCACGCTACCGGCACGGCGCTCTCGCTCTACGCGCTCGGCCTTCCGGGGATGGCGAGCAGCACCGTCATAATGCGCGCGATATACGCGCGCCGCATGCCGCGTGCGGCGGTGCTCGTGACGGGCGTGACCGTCGCCGTGAACCTCGCCGCGAGCGTCGCGCTGATGCGCCGTTTCGCATACGCGGGCCTCGCCGCGGCTTCGGCGACTGCCTTCACGACGGCGAGCATATTCGCCGCCTATAAGCTCTCGCGCAACATCGGCGAACGGCTGAAAATTTTCGAGCTTTCGTGGCTCTGGCGCGTCCTCCTTCCTCTCGCCTCGATGTCCGCGGCTCTGCTCGCTTTCAAACGCTTCGTGCCGTATCCCGACGCGCTCGGCCTCGGCCTGAGGGTTGCGTGGCTCTTCGCCGCGACCGCGGGCGGCGGCGCGATATACGCGGCCTTCACTCTCGCGCTGCGCTGCCCCGAATGGCAGTGGATTCGCGGCGCGTTCAAAAAGCGGGGCTGACGGCCCCTTTCTGGTGTAAAATATCCTTGCGCGGCCTTTTTGCCGAAGGCCGCGAAATTTGTAATTGGGGGAGACGGCTGTGAAAAATAAAAAATTCCTCTTCGCCGCCTTTGCGGCGCTCTGCGTGCTCTTCGCCTCCGCGGCCTTCGCGCGCGAGCGCGAGCCGGGCGACGTGAAAGCCTCCGAGCTGCTCGACACGCGCCAGACGAGCGTCTGGGTCGAGGGCGAAAGGCTCGGCGATATGGTGATAGGCGCGCGCGGCGCGCTCCAGATAATCTACGTCGACAAGAAACTCGCGAACGCGCTGACGCTCGACTTCTCGATAAGCGACTGGGCGAAGCAGATGGCGCAGTACTACGGAAGCGACGGCACGCGCGGCAAGGCGCTCTTCATCGCGCACGTCGAGACCTACAAGCCGTGGACGTTCGACCCCGCGCAGCTCTTCGTCGGCGGATACCGCGTGACGGAGGACGACGTGCTCTCGCCGGGCATGACGAACCCCTTCGGCGAGCTCGGCTCGGACCAGACGGGATATTTCGCCTTCGTCGTGCCGGCCAAGGAGCTCAAGAAGGGCAAGGAAATACCGATAGGATACGGAGATGACTCTGCGTTATGGACAGTACCGAAATAAAGGAACCGGAACACACATATAAATGCGTCGAGTGCGGCCTCGTCTTCGACAGCGAGACGCACGCCGAGAAATGCCCGCGCTGCCGCTGCCGCGTGCTGATACACGTCCGCGGCGAAAAGCGCGGCGCCGCCTGCGCTTCGTGCTCGGGCGGCAACTGCTCCTGCTGCGGAGGCTGCTCGCACTGATGGGCGCGAAGCACGGCGGTTTTGTAACCTTAGGCATAGAGTCGAGCTGCGACGACACGGCGCTCGCCGTCACAGCAGACGGAGGGCGCATAGTCGCGGACGCGATTTCCAGCCAGATAGACTCGCACAGCGTCTACGGCGGCGTCGTTCCGGAGCTCGCCTCGCGCATGCACCAGGAGGCGATACTGCCGCTCCTCGCCAAGGTTCTCGACGAAGCGGGGATTTTCTCGCCGCGCGATGAAATAGACCTCATCGCCGTAACGGCCGGCCCCGGGCTCATGGGCTCGCTGCTCGTCGGCGTCATGACCGCGAAGGCGCTCGCGCAGGGCTGGGGCGTGCCGCTCATCGGCGTCAACCATCTCGAGGGCCACATCTTCGCGAACGTCGCGCGCAAAGAGGGCGACGAACGCCCCGTGCCCGAGCCGCCCTTCATTTCGATGATAGTCTCGGGCGGACACACGGAGGTCGTCCTTGTGCGCAGCTTCGGCGACTACGAGCTGCTCGGCTCGACGCGCGACGACGCGGCGGGCGAGGCATACGACAAGGTCTCGAAGGTCCTCGGCCTCGGCTACCCGGGCGGCCCCGTCATAGACCGCCTCGCAGCGGAGGGAAATCCGCAGGCTTTTTCGCTGCCGGTACCGCTCGCGGGAAGCAAGGAAATCGAATTCAGCTTCAGCGGCCTCAAAACCGCCGCGATAACGCTCATAGAAAAGGAAAAGGCCGAGGGCTGCGAATTTCCGCTCGCCGACGTCTGCGCATCCTTCCAGCGCGCCGTCGTCGAAAGTTTGCTCTCGAAGCTCAAGCTCGCGATTAAAAACACCGGAGTGCGCCGCGTCACGCTCTCGGGCGGCGTCGCCGCAAACTCAGCGCTGCGCGCCGCGCTCACGGACTATTCGCAGAAGCGCGGCGTGGAGCTCTTCCTTCCGCCGCGCGCGATGTGCACCGACAACGCCGCGATGATAGCCGCCGCCGGGTACGCCTCCTACATGCGCGGAAACCGCTCGACCCTCGCGCTCTCGCCGAACCCGTCGTGGAGCGTCTGGTAAATAAAGGAAAGGACGGATAAAGATGCCCTCCAAAGAATGGCTCGAAAAATACGAAGCCGTGAAAGAAAAGCTTCGCTGCAAGAAAGATTTGGACGCCTACTTCACCGAGAAGGAAATCGGCGGCGTCAAGGTCGACACGCTTGAA
>UQVV01000041.1 GCA_900544635.1 uncultured Cloacibacillus sp.
CTCTTCGGTGATGAAGCTCATCTCGAGGTCGAGCTGGGTGAACTCGGGCTGGCGGTCGGCGCGGAGGTCTTCGTCGCGGAAGCACTTGACTATCTGCATGTAGCGGTCGCAGCCGGCGACCATGAGGAGCTGCTTGAAGAGCTGCGGCGACTGCGGCAGCGCGTAGAAGCAGCCGGGGTTGACGCGGCTCGGCACGAGGTAGTCGCGCGCGCCCTCGGGCGTGGATTTCGTGAGCATCGGCGTCTCGATGTCGATGAAGCCGTTGTCGGCGAAGTAGTTGCGCGTGTAGCGCGTGATGTCGTGGCGGATGCGAAGGTTGCGCTGCATCGAATCGCGGCGGATGTCGAGGTAGCGGTATTTCATGCGCAGGTCTTCGTTGACCTCGTCGGCGTTGTCAAGCTCGAAGGGCGGCAGCTTCGACGGCGCGAGGACTATGAAGTCCTCGACGAGAAGCTCCACTTCGCCGGTCGCGAGCTCGGGGTTCTCCGTCCCCTCGGGGCGCTTACGGAGCGTGCCCTTGACCGCGAGCACGTACTCGCTGCGCAGCGCGCCCGCGCGGTCGTGCGCGTCGGCGTTGAGCTCGGGGTTGAAGACTATCTGCGTCACTCCGGTCTTGTCCCAGAGCTCTATGAAGATTATCCCTCCGAGGTCGCGGCGGCATCTGAGCCAGCCGTTGAGGACGGCCTTCTTGCCCGCGTCTTCGGCGCGCGGCGTTCCGCAGTACATCGTCCTGCGCCACGATGCGTCAAAATATCTTTCCATTTAGAAAATCCTCTCCGATTATAAAAATTATTTGCCGTTTATGCTTTGAGCTTGTTTATAAGCTGCTCGCGGGTCAGCTCTTCCTGCGTTCCCGCGCCCATGTCCTTGAGCGTGACGACGCCCTTTTCGAGCTCGCTCGCGCCGAGGATGCAGGCGAAGCGCGCCGTGTTGCCCGCGCTCTTCATCTGTCCCTTCATGCCGCGCCCCATGTAGTCGAGGTCGGCCGATATGCGGTGCGTGCGCAGCTCGCGCGCGAGCGCCGCGGCTTCGAGGCGTGCCTCCGCGTCGGCGGCTACGACGTAGGCCTTCGTCTCCGGCTTTCTGCCGAAGGTGCAGCCCTGCGCCTCCATAGTGATGATTACGCGCTCGATGCCCGAGGCGAAGCCGACGCCCGGGACGTGCGGGCCGCCGATGGACTCCGCGAGGTTGTCGTAGCGTCCGCCGCCGCAGACTGCGTTCTGCGAGCCGAGGTCGCCCGACTGGATTTCATAGGCGGTCTTCGTGTAGTAGTCGAGGCCGCGCACGAGGCGCTTGTCGAGGACGACCGACGCGCCTATCTTGTCGAGGCCGCGGCGGAGCTGCGCGAAGTGGTCTTTGCATTCGTCGCAGAGATATTCCATGACCGCGGGCGCGCCCTCGGTGATCTCCTTGCATATCGGGCTCTTGCAGTCGAGGATGCGCAGCGGGTTTCTGTCGAAGCGGCTCTTGCAGGTGTCGCAGAGCTCGTCGTAGCGCGAGCGCAGGTAGTCCTGGAGCGCCTTGCGGTAGACGGGGCGGCACTTGGGGCAGCCGACGGAGTTCAAAATTACCTGAAGGTTGGAAAGTCCGAGCCTGCGGTAGAGCTCCATCGAGAAGTCTATGACCTCGAGGTCTACAAAGGCGTCCTGAGCGCCGAGAGCCTCGATGTCGAGCTGCACGAACTGGCGGTAGCGTCCCTTCTGCGGGCGCTCGTAGCGGAACATCGGGCCGATGCTCCAGAGCTTCGCGGGCTGCGCGCCCTTGTTCATCTCGTTCTCGAGGTAGGAGCGGACCATCGAGGCGGTGAGCTCGGGGCGCAGCGTGATGCTGCGGCCGCCCTTGTCCGTGAAGGTGTACATTTCCTTTTCGACGACGTCGGTCGTCTCGCCGACCCCGCGGCAGAAGAGCTCCGTATGCTCGAAGATGGGGAGATAAACTTCCTTATATCCGTAATCGTCCGCGACGTCGCGGCACATCTGAGTCACGTAGGCCCATTTCCACGATTCGTCGCCGAGTATGTCCCTCGTGCCGCGCGGAGCCTTTACTGCTTCCATCACAACCGCCTCCCTGTAATTTTGAAAGGGCGGGAAATCTCTCCCGCCGGAATATTTTCCCAAAAAGCTGCGGCGCGCGCACGGAGGCCGCGCCGTTCAAACTATTATATTACTTTATAACCGCGCGTGCAGACAAGTGCGCGGCGGCAAATTCGCGCCGCGCGCCGAGGTTTCGCGCTTTTCTGTCCGTTTACCGCTTGTCCGTATCCGTGACCGCGCCGTCGCTCCAGTAGTATTTCGTCACGGGGTTTTTGCCGCCGCCGAGAGCTTTCGCCGCCGCGCCGAACCACGCCGCGTCGGTCGCAGCCGGGTTGCCGCACCTGACGCGCAGCGGGGCGGAGGCGTTCACGCGGAATTCCTTTTTCTCGCCGGGCTTCATTATCCCCTGGTAGAGCACCTTGCCGCCCTCGCTGATGCGCAGCCAGCTGTCGGCGCGCGCCGTGAGCGTGAGCAGCGGGGCTTTGGCGGCGGGCTTTGCCTGTGCCGGAGCCGCGGGCTTCTGCTGCGCGGGCGCGCTAGCCGCCGCGGGCTGCGCGGGTTTAGGCGCTGGCTGCTTGCCGTCCATCCAGCTTAAATCCACGGAGGCGGGCGCGGCTGCGTCTGCCGAGAGCGGCTGTGCGGCGTCGGGCGAAAGGTCCGCCGAGGCGGCGCGCTTTTCCTGCTGCTCGCGGACTATCGGCGCGGTGCCGCCCTCGAGCGGCGTCGTCGCGGAGGTCGATATCTCGCCGCGGTAGCGCAGCGTCACCCAGAAGGCCGCCGCGAGTGAAACGACGACGAGCAGGTATATCCAGAAGCGCGGCGAGCGGCGGAATACGCCGGGCGTCACCGCCATGTCCGGCTCTTCGTTCGAGGCCTTGAAGTCCTCGAGCGTGACGTTGCCGCCGCGCGTGAGCGGGTCGTACTTCGCCCACATGTCCGGCGCGGTGAGGAACGCGCAGTACTGGCGCAGGAAGCTGCGGCAGTACGGCCCCTTCGGCAGCTCGTCCAGCCGCCCTTCCTCTATCGCGGAAATATATTTTTTCTGTATCTTCGTGGCGTCGGAGGCGTGCTCGAGCGTTATGCCCTGCGCTTCGCGAAGCTCTTTGAGTTTTCGTCCGAGTTCGTTGATTTTTTTCGTTTTTTCGTCTTCGCCGTTCGTCTTAATGTTTTTTTCTTCCGCCATCCGCTTTCCCCCTCGTCGCGTAATTCGGCGGCGCGCCGCTGAAATTCCGCGCGCCTTTTTCCGTACAATAAATGATAGCCTATAAGGGCGAAAAATAAAATAATGAATCTCGCGCCGCGGCGGGCCGTGTTGCCGCGTTCCGCGCCTTGTGCTAATATGCGCGGAGAATCGCCGAAATTTTTGCGCGGGAGGCGTGGAAATGAGATTTTTTATTTTTCTGCTCGCGGCGGCCTTCGCCGCTCTTTCGTGCGGCCCCGCTCCGTGCTCCGCGCGCGCTCTTCCGGAAAAAATCGAGCGCGCCGCCGTCGCGGGCGTTCTGCCCTTTCCTTCTGTCCTCTGCCTTTATCTCGGCTCGGCCGAAAAAATAATCGCGATCCCGCCCGCGTCGATGAGCGCGGCGCGCAAGGGGCTGCTCGGGGAACTGTTCCCCGGGATACTGAAGGCCGAGACCTCGTTCGCCTCGGGGACGGGCGCGAATATCGAGGAGCTTCTCACGCTGCGCCCCGACGTAGTCTTTTATCTCGAGGCCGACAAGGTCACGGGCCGCGCGCTCGAAAACGCTGGGCTCGCTGGCGTTCCGGTCTCGCCGTCGAAGTGGGGCTACGACGTTCTGCGCACCTACGAGGAGTGGATTAAGACGCTCGCCGCGATTTTCCCAGAACGCGCCGAGGCGGGGGAGAAGGCCGTCGCTTACGGGCGGCGCGCGCTCGAGCTGACGAAGGCGCGCGCGGCGCTCATCCCGCAAAGCGAGCGGAAGAAAGTCCTTTTCATCGTGCGCGACGAAAACGGGCGCATCGTCACCTCGGGCAGGAATTTCTTCGGGCAGTACTGGTGCGAGTCGATAGGCGCGGAGAACGCCGCGGCTGAGATAACGGCGGAGCGCTCGAACGCCGTCGTCACGATGGAGCAGATTTATAAATGGAATCCCGACGTTATATTCATAACGAACTTCACGAAGCTCGCGCCGCGCGATCTGCTCTCCGCGCCCGAGTGGAGGCCCGTCGAGGCCGTGCGCCGCGGCGCGGTCTACAAGATGCCGCTCGCGCTTTACCGAACCTACCCGCCCGGGCCCGACGCGCCGCTGGCTCTGCTCTGGCTCGCGCGCGCCGTATATCCCGAGAGCTTCGGCGACATCGACCTGCCGAAGCAGGCCGCGAAGTATTATAAGGAAATTTTCGGCCTTGACGTGAGCGCGGAACGCGCGCGCGAAATCTTCGCCGCGCCGCAAAGCGGAGGCGCGGGCCGTTGAGCAGGCGCGCCGCGCTGATTCTGCTCTGCGCCGCGGCGCTTGTGCTAGCGCCCTTCGCCGCGCTCTGCTTCGGCCGTTTCCCGATTGCGGCGGGAGACGCGCTCTCGGCGCTCTTTCCGTCGTTCTTCGGCGAAATCGAGAACGCGGAGCTGACGCGCGGCGTCCTGCTCAACATACGGCTGCCGCGCGTCGCGCTAGCGATGCTCGCGGGCGCGGGGCTCGCCGTCTCGGGCGCGGCCTTCCAGTCGCTTTTCTCCAATCCGCTCGCTACGCCCGACACCCTAGGCGTGGCGACGGGCGCGTCGTTCGGCGCGGCGCTCGGCATACTCGCAGGCTTTTCCCCGGCCTTCGTCCAGCTCTCAGCCTTCGCCGCGGGGCTCGCCGCCGTCGCGCTCGTCCTCGCAGTCAGCCGCGTGCGCGGCTCGTCGCCCGTCATCATGATGATACTGGCCGGCATGGTCGTGAGCGCGCTCTTCTCGGCGCTCGTCTCGCTCGTAAAATTCGCCGCCGACCCGCAGGACGTGCTTCCCGCGATAACCTTCTGGCTCATGGGCAGCTTGTCCGGCGCGACGCGCGAGAGCCTCGCGCTCGGCTCGCCAGCGATAATCGCGGGCGTTCTGATAATCTGGCTCGCGCGCTGGCGGCTCAACGCCGCTTCGCTCTCCGACGACGAGGCCGTCGCGCTCGGCGTGAACCTGCGCCGCCTGCGCCTCACGGTGATAGCGGGCGCGGCGCTGATTACGGGGGCCGTCGTCTCGATGTGCGGCCTCATCGGCTGGGTCGGCCTGCTCGTGCCGCACGGCTCGCGGATGCTATTCGGCGCGGACAACAGGCGCGTCGCCCCAGCGAGCCTCGTACTCGGCGCGCTCTTCATGCTCGCGATAGACACCGCGGCGCGCAGCGCGGCGGCCTCGGAGATTCCCGCCTCGATACTGACCTCGATAATAGGCGCGCCCTTCTTCATCTTCCTGCTGCGGCGCAGCGGGGGCATAAGGGAATGAGGTTCGAGACGCGCGGCGGCGCTTTCCGCTACGGCGCGGGCGGCTATGTGCTGCGCGGCGTGAATTTCAGCCTCGAAAGCGGCGAGCGGCTCTCGATACTCGGCGCGAACGGCGCGGGGAAGACGACGCTCATCCGCTGCGCCGCGGGGCTGCGCGCGTGGAGCGAGGGGGCGACATTCCTCGACGGCGCCGACGTTCGCAGCCTGCCGCCGCGAGAGTTCCGCCGCCGCGTGGGCTACGTGCCGCAGGCGCGCCCCTCGGCCTTCGTCTATACCGTTATGGAAATGGTTCTGCTCGGGCGGCTGCCCTGCATGGGAGCCTTCGCCACGCCCTCCGCGGAGGACGAGCGGAAGGCGCGCGGGGCGCTCGAGCTCGCGGGGATTCCGCAGCTTGCGGGCAGGCTTTGCAGCCGCATAAGCGGCGGCGAATATCAGCTCGTCGTCCTTGCGCGCGCTCTCGCCTCCGAGCCCGAGCTGCTTATCCTCGACGAGCCGGAGTCGAACCTCGACTTCCGCAACCAGGCGCGGCTGCTCGGCACCGTCGCCTCGCTCTGCCGCGGGCGCGGAATGAGCGCGCTCTTCAGTACGCACTACCCGGAGCACGCGCTCGAGCTCTCGTGCAAATCGCTGCTCGTCATGCCGGACGGCTCGGCGCGTTTCGGCGCGTCGAAGGATATCGTGACTGAGGAAAATCTCCGCGCGGCCTTCGGCGTCCCCGTCGTCATGCGCCGCTTCGAAGCCTTCGGCCGCGAGCGCACGGCCGTAGCCGCGGACTACGAACCGGCGGAAGCGGCGCAGGAATAGAAACGAGCGCGCCGCGCAGCTCTTCATACAAAATTTTGTATTCTTGACAAAAAAGTATTTGCGCGTATCCTTAGAGGCGGACGATACAAAATTCCACAACCGAAGGAGCGTTTGCGATGCTTATACTCACGAGGGAAGATATTCTGAAGGTTTTCTCGATGCGCGACGCGATCGAGGCCGACAAGAAGGCTTTCGTGCTGCACACGGAGGGGCGCGCCGTCGTGCCTCTGCGCATAAATATCGACAACGAGGCGCGCGACGGGCAGATTATGTTCATGCCGGCCTACGTCGGCGGCGGGCTCAACGCGGGCGGCGTCAAGATAGTTTCGTGCTTCACAGGCAATCGCGACAAAGGGCTGCCCGTCATCCCCGCGACGATGGCGGTCGTCGACGGCGACACGGGCGTCGTCTCGGCGATACTCGACGGCACGACGCTGACGCAGCTGCGCACCGCGGCGATTTCGGGCGCGGCGATAGAGCTGCTCGCGAACCCCGACGCGAGCGTCGGCGCGCTCTTCGGCACCGGCGGGCAGGCCCCCGCGCAGCTCGAAGCGCTGATGACCGCGCGCAAATTGTCCGAGGTGCGCGTGTACGACGCGCTCGAGGGCCGCGCCGACGCCTTCGCCGCGCAGTACGCGCCGCTCGCGGAAAAGTTCGGGACGAAGCTCGTTCCCGCGAAGACGCCGAAGGAGGCCGTGACGGACGCCGACGTAATCACCGCAGTGACGACCTCGCGCGAGCCCGTATTCGACGCCGCGGATATAAAGGACGGCTGCCACGTCACGGGCGTCGGGGCCTACACGCCCGAGATGCGCGAGATACCGGCGGAGCTGCTCGCGCGCGCCTCGCGCATATTCGTGGACAACCGCGAGGCGGTGCTCGCCGAGGCGGGCGACTTCATCATTGCGGAGCGCGAGGGAAAGTTCTCGCCCGGCATGATAGCGGGTGAGCTCGGCGAGCTTCTGCTCGGCCGCGCCGAAGGCCGCCGCTCGCCGAATGACGTGACGATAATGAAGACCGTCGGCTTCGCGACGCTCGACGTGGTCGCCGCCGCCGAGGTTGTGAAAAAGGCGAAAGCCGCGGGCGCGGGCCTCGAGGTCGCGCTGTAGCGCAGGCGCGCGGCGCGTCCGAGCTTTGCGCGCCGCCGCGGCGAATGTATAATAGGCGTTGAGCTTCGGCTCTTCGCCTTAATTTTTTATCTTGGAGGCACAGTCATGCCCGAAAGCTGTCATCCGCTGCTCGCGCCCTTCGTCCCGCTAGTCGCCATGCTCGGCGAGGCGCTCGGCCCGGAATACGAGATAATACTGCACGACCTCACGCAGGAGGGGACGAAGATAATCGCCTCGACCAACGAACGGCTTTCGGGGCGCAGCAAGGACGCGCCGCTGACGGAGTTCGGCCGCTTTCTCATGACGAGCCCCGAGGTCGACGGCCTCGACTATATCGCGAACTATCCCGCCGAGGCGCAGAACGGGCGGCAGATGCGCTCGAGCGTCCTGCTGATACGCGGCGATGCGCGTAAGCTCGTCGGCCTGCTCTGCATAAACTACGACACGACGAAGGCGAAGCTGCTGCTCGACGCGGCGTCGTTCCTGACCGCGGTGCGCCCGCTCTCGTTCAAGGGCGCGCAGGTCGAGCGCTTCGAAGCGCCCGAGGACGAGGCGGCCTTCGTCGCCGAGGCGCGCCGCCGCATGGGCTGCCCGCTCGAGTACCTCGCGAGCGACGAGCGCCGCGAGTGCATAAAATACCTCGACGAGCGCGGCTTCTTCAAGCTCAAGGGCTCGATAGACTATCTCGCGAAAGAGATGGGCAAAAGCCGCTTCACGCTCTACGCGGACCTGCGCGCCGTGCGGAAGCGCGGCGGCGCGGAATAGGGGAGGGCGCGCGGCGTGGACGTACGGACGCGGAATCTTGTCGAGATACATCTTTCCGTCGTGCTCTTCGGCCTCACGGGGCTCTTCGGCAAATTCATCAGCCTGCCCGCGCCGCACATCGTGCTGGGGCGAGTTTTCTTCGCCTCAGTATCTATGGGGCTTTACTTCCTTTTCAGAAAGAAAGACATACGTCTCGCGCGCGGCGCGGACTATGCGGCGATGGCCGCGGTCGGCGCGGTGCTCGCGCTGCACTGGACGGCCTTCTATCTTTCGGTCAAGCTCTCGACCGTCGCCATCGGCGTGCTGACCTTCGCCGCTTACCCGATTTTCGTGACCTTCCTCGAGCCATTCTTCTTCCGCGAAAAGCTGCGCGGCGCGGACGTGCTCGCGGCCTTCGTGATGTTCGGCGGCGTCCTGCTCGTCGTCCCGAACTTCGACGCGGGGCCGGATATGACGGCAGGCATGATATGGGGCATGGCGGGCAGTATATCGTACGCCGTCATGTCGCTGCTCAACCGCAAATTCGTCTCGCGCTACGAGGGCAGCGTCGTCGCCTTTTACGAACAGGGCACGGCTGCGCTGCTGATGCTCCCGATTCTGCTCTTCGACAGGCCGCACGCCTCGTCGCTCGACTGGGCGCTGCTCGCCGTCCTCGGCGTCGTGCTGACCGGCGTCGCGCACTCGCTCTTCATCAGCGGGATGCGCAGCGTGCGCGCGCAGACGGCGGGCGTCATAGCGAGCCTCGAAAGCGTCTACGGCATAGCGGCCGCGGCGCTCCTTATCGGCGAGTTTCCGACGCTGCGCGAGCTCGCGGGCGGCGCGGTGATTCTCGGCACGGCCTTCGTCTCGACGCTGCGCTCGTCGCGCGAGGGCGCGGCGGATGAACAGGGCGGAGGCCGGTAAATCCGCGCCGCGCGCGACTGTTGAAATTTTCGCGCGCGCTTGATATATTGTCCTTGAAATTTCGAGAATAACCATCGGGTTGAGTCCCTTACCGTATGCAAGGCTGCATACGGTTTTTTTGTACGGGCGGGCGGAAACGGAGGCGGCTGACTATGCGGGAGGATTTCAAGAGCACTGCGCGCGAGCTGGCGGATTTCAGCCTGCCGCTGATAGCGAGCGGCGTGCTTCAGCAGCTCTACAACTGGGCGGACGCCTTCATCGTCGGCAACGTCGTCGGCGAGGCGGCGCTCGCCGCGGTCGGAGCCACCGCGACGGCGGTCGGCTTCTACATTTACCTCATCGCGGGATTTTCCGTCGGCCTTTCGATACTTTTCGCCCAGACATACGGAAGCGGCGACATGCGAGCGATGCCGCGCATCCTCTCGACATTCTCCGCCGTCTTCCTCGCGGCCTTCTCGGCGCTCGCGGCGCTCGGAATGGCGACGGCTCCCGCGTTGCTGCGGCTTCTGCACACGACGCCCGACACGATAGCGATGGCGGAGGATTACCTCGTCATCGTACTCGCGGGCGTTCCGTTCCTCGCGCTCTACAACGTCTATTCCGCCGCGCTTCGCGGCCTCGGCGACAGCCGCGCGCCTTTCTACGCCGTCCTCGTCTCGTCGGCGGTCAACGTCGCGCTCGACCTGCTCTTCGTCGCGGTCTTCCGCTGGAGCGTCGCTGGGGCCGCCGCAGCGACAGTCGCCTCGCAGGCCGCGATGGCGCTCTTCCTTATTTTTTACGCCGCGCGCAGATATCCCGTCCTGCGCTTCAATTTCAAGGACAGGCTCATAGACCGCGCCGCGCTCGCCGAGGGCTGCCGCCTCGGTTTTCCTCCGACCGTGCAGTTCAGCGTCACGTCGCTCGGCAACCTCGCGCTCCAGAACTTCATGAACGGCTTCGGCACGCAGACGGTCGCCGCCGTCACGACGGCATACAGAATAGACACGATTATACTTTTGCCGATAATCAACCTCGGCTCGGCGATCTCGACGCTCGTCGCGCAGAGCCGAGGCGCGGGGGACCGCGAGCGCATGGGGCGCATATTCTCCGCGGGCGCGGCGCTCATGGCTGCGGTCTCCGTCGCTTTGACGCTGCTCGTCATCCCGACGGGAAGCCGCCTCATCGCGCTCTTCGGCGCGGGCGGCGAGGCTGTCGCGATAGGTCACGACTTCTTCCTGCGCATCGCGAGCTTCTACTGGGCCTTCGGCCTCGCGACGGCCTTCCGCGGCTACATCGAGGGGCTCGGCGACGTGCTCTGGTCGAGCTGCGCTGGCATAGCTGCGCTCGCCTTCCGCATCGCGGCCTCCTACGCGCTCGTCTCCTTCTTCGGCAACATGGTCATCGCCTACGCGGAGGCATTGTCGTGGATACTGCTGCTCGCGCTCTACGCGGCGCGCGCGGCTCACAATAAAAAACTGATTGAAAGGCGCGGTATATGATGGAACTGAAAGAGCTCGACGTGCGCGGCGAAATGGCCGCCGTCATGGAAATTATACGCGGCGGCTTCGCGCAGGCCCCGTGGAACGAAACGTGGGACGACGAGGCGGCGCTGCGCGAATACATAGGGGGGCTGACGAACGCGCCCGATTCGCTTTCGCTCGGCCTATATGACGGCGCGCGGCTCGCGGGCGTCTCGCTCGGAAGAATAAAGCGCTGGTACTGGGGCGCGGAATACTGCATAGACGACCTCTGCGTCCTGCCGTCGATGCAGGGCCGCGGCGCTGGCACGGAGTTCGTGAAGCTCATGGACGAGTACCTCAGAGCGCGCGGCGTCAGAAGCGTATCGCTCTGGACGAAGCGCGACGCCCCCGCCTGCGGATTCTACCGGAAGAACGGATTTCACGAGGGCGAGGACAAAATAGTCTTCGAGAAAGAATTGTGATACTCATTCAACTTTTTAAGAAAACGCCTGTTAATCGTCATTCC
>UQVV01000042.1 GCA_900544635.1 uncultured Cloacibacillus sp.
TGCATGCTCCACCACTTCATCGGCGGACACAAAAGCGCCGAAGATATAAACTTCGCGGGCGCCGATTTCTTCGACAAAAACCGCGTGGAATTCATCGCGGAGGAAGAAATAACAAAAGTCATGCCCGAAGAAAAAGCCGTCGTAGGCGCGAAGAGCGGCAAGATACGCTATGACAGGCTGCTCATCACGACCGGCGCGAGATACTTCATCCCGCCCGTGCCGGGCTTCCGCGAAGGCAAAAACGTCTACGGACTGCGCGACCTGGACGACGCACGCAAAATCAGCGAGGCGGCGCGGAACGCGAAGCAATGCGTCATAGTCGGCTCCGGCCTCGTCGGACTCGACGCCGCCTACGCGCTTGCCGAGCGCGGCCTGAAATGCCGCATCGTTGAGATGGAAAACAGGCTTTGCCCGCTGCAGCTCGACGAAACCGCCGCCGCGCCCTACAAAGCGCTCTTTGAGAAAGCGGGATGCGAATTCTACCTTTCGAAAAAAGCGAGCGCCGCGGAGCTCGACGCGGACGGAAACATCACAGCCGTAATGCTCGACGACGGCACGCGCCTCCCCGCGGACTTCCTCGTCGTCAGCGCGGGCGTGCGCCCGAACATAGAATTCCTCGAAGGCAGCGGAATCGCGCTCGACCGCCGCATCGTCACCGACGAGCACATGCGCACCAGCGTCCCGGACGTTTACGCCGCGGGCGACGCCGCTGGCCTCTCCGGAATATGGCCCAACGCCGCGCTCCAGGGCGAAATCGCCGCGAAAAACATGTGCGGCGTCGAAGCCGAATACACAGACCGCTACGCGATGAAGAACACGATGAACTTCTTCGGCCTCACGACCCTTTCGCTCGGCCCGACCGCCGCAAAAGAAGGCGACGAAGTGCTGACCGCCGAAAGCCGCAGCGGCTACGCAAAAGCGATAATCCGCGGCGACGCGCTCGTCCACCTCACAATCCAGGGCGACATCGGCAACACCGGCTTCTGGCAGGAAATCGTCAAGCGCGGCATCAACCCGCGCACGCCAGGAAAGTCCCTCGCCGAGCTCAGCTACGCCGACTTCTGGAAATACGACGAAGCAAGCGGAAAATACGCGTGGGATTAGCCCGACGCCGACGTAAACGAAAACGACACAAGAGCGGGACGCGCATGAAAGCGCGCCCCGCTTCTCGTATAATGAGCGTACCGGTTGAAGGAAGGGAGGCAAATCGACATGATAAACACACGCGGCAACAGCGGCTTTACAACACAAATAAACCAAGTAATTTCAACGGCAGAAGCCCTATTCGAAGTTCAGATGCTCGGAATGTATCTATACGGCTCCGCGACGATGAACGGACTGCGCACGCACAGTGACATAGATATACTGATAATCACCGAATGGGAGATGAGCGATGCGGCAAGAGAGACGCTGACAAAGCGGTTATTGAGCGTTTCAGGCCGCGCGGGCTGCGCCGGGAAAAGGCCTTTGGAGGTTGCCGTCGTCAATCATAACGATATCGTTCCGCTGCGATTCCCTCTTAAATGCGAATATATGTACGGAGAATGGCTTCGTGAAGAAATGGAAGCGGGGCAATATCCTCAGCCGTTCCTCGACCCCGATATAACGGTTTTATTATGGCAGGCCCGAAAAAGCTGCATAACTCTGAAGGGCGCGGAGTGCGAAAAGCTCATTCCGCCCATCCCCTTTTATGAAGTCCGCAAAGCGATTCAATTTTCTCTTCCCGCTTTAATCTCCGGCTTCACCGGCGACGAGAGAAACGTGCTGCTGACCCTATCCAGAATGTGGTTCACCTTGGAAACGGAAGAAATAACTTCGAAGGATATCGCCGCGGAATGGGTGATTCCAAAATTGCCGGCGAAATTTTCTCCGCTGCTGCATACGGCGAAGGAGGCCTACCTTGGGAATCTGTCCGACGAATGGGGAAGCGTCGAAAAAGAAGCCGCCGCTCTCGTAAATTTTATGAAAGAGCGGATTGAGGAATTGCTTGCTTTCAGGAAATCCGAAAAATAATGGGGAGCTCCTAAATCAGCAACGCTTCGCGTTTCTTGACTGGCAGTTGACCGCGGTATAGACGGCACTATAGAGGATATGTAGCCAGTCTAATTTGCCGCACCACAAAACGACGAATTGCGGCTTGCCTTTTTCCAGCACCCGTACGCGAAAAGACCTCCGACAAACGCCGGAGGTCTTTCGTTCCTTGGGTATTGGCAGCAACGTTTTACAGAGTTTCGTTCTGCGGGCGTTCCGCGCCGCGGGGCGTTTTATGCAGGGCGCCTTTCGGCTGCGCCTCGCTTCGCCTGTTCGCCCGCCGTGTGTGGGAGACTGGTTTTCACGTCCTTTCCTTTGAGATGAGTACCTTTTTTATTACGAACCCGAGAGCGCGAGCTTTCGGGGAGTGCCGTATGTTCTTTGGCGGGATTAAAATCGACCTTCACGTCCCCGCCCTTTCTGATAAAAAGTATAGCGCCGGGATGTGAAGGTCTTATGATTGTTTTATGTGTTTTCTGTGGCGGAAATATGGCGATTTTGTGGCGGCGCGGAGCTACTGTCCGTCGTGTATCTCCTCATAATATGTGCCCATGAGCTTTTTCCAGTCGACGTTGTCGTCGAGCAGGTTCGGGCACGTCGCGTCGGGGTAGAACCATTTGCGGCCGAGGCCCATGAGTATCTGCCACCAGTCGTGGACGTCCGGCGTCAGTATCTCGCCCTCGGGGCCGATGCGGCGCAGCTCGCGGTAGACGAGCGCGACCATCTGGCTTTCGTCCATCGCCGCCGTCGTCTTCGCGTAGAACTCTATCATGTAGAAGTAGGAGCATGAGCCGAGCTGGTAGAGCAGCTCGGTCCATTTCGGCGATATCTTCGACGTCTTCGCGAGCGTCATCTGTTTTTTGCTTCCCGAGCTTTTATGGTTCACGACGAAAAGTATCTTGTCGGGGTCTATGTGGTGCAGCTCGTCGTATTTTTTGATCAGCGCCTCGGCTATCGGCCTGATTTTGCTCGAGCATATTTCGTAGTCGAATTCTGCCTCTGTTCTCGCGGACATATTTCATTCCTCCGTTTTCGTGCTTGCGCAGTCTTTTCTGCCGTTCTTCATTATACCATTGCGCCGCTCGCGGCTTAACGGCGCGCCCTCTATCCACGTTTTTGTGGATAAAAATGTGTATTATATTATTAACTTATCCTGACCTTATGTGGATATGTGAGTATATCTCGGAGTGCGGCTGAAAACGAAATGCACAAACGGTTGGAGCCAAGCTGTAGTCAAACTAAAAACGACGCCCGCGCCGGAGCGTGAGCGTCGTTTCTTTAATTTTGCGTTACTGCGTTGATTTTTGCCGTGCGGCTATTTTTTGAGCGAGCGGCCGCGTCTTACGAAGGTCGGGTTTTCGTATGCGTCGTAGGCTGAGCGGCGGCGGCCCGCGTAGGGCTCGTTCTCGGCCTGCACATCTTCCGCGGGCGCGTCGTCGCGCAGCCACGCGGGCGTGTGGACTCCGGCGTAGGGCGACGGCTGCTGTTCGGGCTGCGGCTGTTCCGCCGCTTCCGCCTGCCGGACGGACTCTTCATTATAATAGCGCCTCTCGGACGCGCGTTCCTCGCGCTGCGGCGCGGCGCGGCGCGTGTAGACGTTTATCTCCGGCTCCGGCTCGCGCGGCGTTTCGTCGAAGCCGGCGGCGACTATCGTCACCTCGACCTCTTCTTCTATCGATTTGTCCTCGGCGCAGCCCCAGATGAAGTGCGCGTCGGGCGACTTTACGTCCTCGATGATGTCGGCGGCTAGGCCGACCTCGTAGAGCGCGAGCTCTTTTCTGTGCGTGATGTTCATGAGCACGCCCTTGGCGCCCTGCATGGAGCATTCCATGAGCGGGCTTTCGAGCGCCATGCGCACGGCTTTCTCGACGCAGTCTTCGCCGCTCGCGGCTCCGACGCCCATGACTGTGCGTCCCGCGCCGCGCATAACGGTGTTAAGGTCGGCGAAGTCGACGTTTACGAGCCCGGGGCGCGTGACGAGGTCTGTGACCCCCTGCACCGCCTGGCGCAGAACTTCGTCGGCGAGCGAGAAGGATTCCGTCAGAGGCGTGTTCTTCTGCGCTATTTCGAGAAGCCTGTCGTTCGGCACGACGATGAGCGCGTCGACCTCGGGGAAGAGCTTTTCGATGCCCTCTTCCGCGTAGCGGCGGCGGCGCTTTCCTTCGAACGAGAATGGCTTCGTGACGACCGCGACGGTCAGTATCCCCATTTCGCGCGCGGCGCGCGCAATTACTGGGATGGCTCCCGTTCCGGTGCCGCCGCCCATGCCCGCGGTCAGGTAGACCATATCCGCGCCCTTCATGTAGCGGCGTATCTCGTCGATTGATTCGAGCGCGGCGCGCTCGCCCACCTCGGGCATGGCTCCCGCGCCGAGCCCCTTCGTGACGCGCTCGCCGAGGACTATCTTCGACTCGCAGAGCGAGCTGCCGAGCGAGCGCACGTCGGTGTTCACCGCGAGGGTGTCCACGTCCTTGAGGCCGTGCGATATTATATGGTTGAGGGCGTTTCCGCCGCCCCCGCCTATCGCGATGACCTTTATGGCCTTATGGAAGATTCCCTGAGCCGCGGTCTCTTTCATATCCGCTTTATTTTCTTCGGCCCGCCCCTGATATGCGGGGCTTTCACCAAACTGTCCATAGTACGCAAATTCTTCTGCCGGCACGGAGCGACACACCTTCTTTGCCTGTTGATGTATAATATTCCGTATGTTTTTATTATAGCATCGAGAGGTGTTAATTTTATGGCTTCGGGCAACGGATATGCAAATTTTTTCAGCGGCAACGTGCCTTTTATAATTTTCTTCGCATTCTTCGCGCTGCTCGCATGGGACATAACCTCGCCGATGGCGACGGCGATTATATGGGCCGGGATGCTCTCGTTCGTCGCGACGCCGCTTAACAAAAAGATACTCAAGGCGCTCCGCGGCGGCAAGTACCCGAGCATCTCCGCGGCTGTGACGATGACGGCGCTGCTGCTGCTCTGCTTCGTCCCGGTGCTGCTCGCCCTCTCGACGCTCGCGAGCGAGGTGACGAGCCTCGGGCGCATCTTCGCGCAGCTCTTCGTCAAGATTCAGCACGTCGCGCACAACGGCGCGGCGATAGAGTTCCCCGATTGGATGCCGGCCTGGATAGCGGACAACATACGCAATTTCATGGCCGACTCCGACGCGCTGCGCGGCGCGGCGCAGAACGTCGTGCAGTGGGCGACGCGCTTCCTCAGCTCGATTTCGGCGCGGCTCATAGAGCACGGCTCCTCCTTCCTGCTCAACTCCGTCATAACGCTGATGGTTTCCTTCTTCTTTATACGCGACGGCGAAAAAATAATAGACTACATAGAGAGCGTGACGCCGCTCGAGCCCGAGGAAAAACAAAACTTTTTCAGTCAAATTTCGGGGATTCTGAACTCGATAATATACGGTATAATCTTCACCGTCGCCGTCCAGGCCGTGCTTGGCGCGATCGGCTGGTGGATAGTCGGCCTCGGGAACCCGGTGTTCTTCGGGATGCTGATGTTCTTCTTCGGCATGTTCCCCGCGGGGACGGCGGTCGTCTGGGTGCCGGGCGCGATATACCTCGCCTTCACGGGCGACCTGAAGAACGCCGCGATACTTTTCGTGTGGGGCGCGGCGATAGTCGGGACGATAGACAACCTGCTCCGCCCGTACCTGATAAGCTCGGGCGGCAGGGGCGGCGTCGAGATATCGACGCTCGTCATCATACTCGGCCTTTTCGGCGGAGTGATGAAGTGGGGCTTCCTCGGGGTTTTCGTCGGGCCGCTGCTGCTGGTGCTCTTCATATCGGTCTGCGGACTTTATAAAAAGCGCTGGCTCGAAAGTATTGGAGGAAAATGATTTACAATGCTCGCAGAATTCATAGCCACCGCGGCGACCGGCGCGTCGCTCGCGATGGACGCCTTTTCCGTCTCCATCTGCATAGGGCTCTGCCATGACCGCATAAGCGCGAAGAACGTGCTGACGGTCGGAGGCGCGTTCGGATTTTTTCAGTTCTTCATGCCTCTGCTCGGAGGCGTAATAGCGGGAGGACTCTCGGGATTTTTCAGCACATGGACGCCGTGGATAGCCGCGGCGCTCATCGTCTGGGTCGCCGTCAACATGATACGCGAGGCGGCCTCGGGCGGCGAGGACGACTGCTCGTCGATGACGATAACGCTGAAGAGCATGACCGTGCTCTCGTTCGCGACCTCGCTCGACGCGCTCGCCGTCGGCTTCTCGATAGAAAGCACCGGCGGCTCCGCGATGTCGCTCGCTGTGCTCGCCGGGATAATAACCTTCGCGCTCTCCGCCGCGGGCACGATCGCCGGCAAAAAAGTCGGCTCGCATTTCGGCAGGAAGGCCGAATACGTAGGCGGCGGCGTCCTGCTGGTCATAGCGGCGCGGATAATATTGCAGGCGCTGTAAAAAACCACATATACAAATACAATAAAAACTCCGCAGATTCAGACAGGCGTCCAACTATCCGGAAATTCCGGATAATTCAAATCTGCGGATTTTTTATGATAAATCTTATCTCAGAAAGGCGGCCATAATTTGAAGAAATTCAGGGAAATAGCGATGCTTGTCATCGCTTTCGTGCTCGTTCCGTCGCTCGTATGCTTCGACGCGGCTTACGCAGAAATGCAAGCGCCGGCATCTGCGGCGGGAAACGGCGGACAAGCGCGCAAGGTCACGGAAAAGCCGGAATGGGGAAAATACTTCGGCAAACTCAACGGCGCGGCTGTAATTTACGCCCCGTCCGAAAACTCCGTAGAAATATACAACGCAAAGCTCGCGGGCGAGCGCAGGCCGCCATGCTCGTCGTTTAAGATAATCTCGTCGCTCACAGCAATCGAGCATGGAATAATACGCCCCGACGATTCCGTCAGAAAATGGAGCGGAGAAAAGTTCTGGTACGACGGATGGAACAGGGACATAGACTTTTACGACGCCTTCCGCAGCTCGTGCGTCTGGTACTTCCGCGAGGTCACGGACGAAATAGGCGAAGAGACGATGAAAAAGGAGCTCGACCGCCTGCGTTACGGCAACTGCGACATATCAGACTGGGAGGGGCGCATGAACACAAACGACGACAACCGCGCGCTGACAGGCTTCTGGATAGAATCGTCGCTCAAAATATCGCCGCTCGAACAGGCCGAAGTTATGGAGAGGATATTAGGCGGCGGCTCGGAATACTCGCCCTCCACGCTAGCCGCGCTCAAAAAGGCGATGCTCACATACGAGGACGAAAACGTGAAAATCTACGGAAAAACGGGCCTCGGCAAGGATTACGACACGACCGTAGACGCGTGGTTCACAGGCTTCGCTGAGGTTCGCGGCGAAAGATTATACTTCTGCGTCTACCTCGGAGAGTGCGAAGAGGAAGAGCCGACGAGCGCGAAGGCGAAGGAAATCGCGATTACGCTGATATCAAATATTTTTTAATCATTTAAAGAACAGCCAGTTATCCCAAAAATTCAGATAACTGAACATACGCGGAGCCGCGCTGAAAAAGCGTGCTCCGCGTTTTTATTTTCTCAGCTGATTTCCGCTATATCTCCCTCAGCTCGTACTCGCGCGTGCCTATGCCTATCTTCTCGGCGTGCTCGAGCGTCGCCTGCCAGTGCGTGTCGGGGTGGATTGTGTGGAAGTGGTCCGCGCCGGCTCCGCGCTTCTTTATCTGGTCGGCGAGGTAGGTGTTCGCGACGGCGGGGGCCTTCATCACGGCGTCGGCGCAGGCCTGGTCGAGCGCGACGGGGTCGTGCGAGGCGAAGAAGCCGATGTTCGGCACGACAGCCGCGTCGTTCTCCGCGTGGCAGTCGCAGAAGGGCGAGACGTCAACGACGGCGGCGATATGGAAGTTCGGCTTTCCGTCGATTACGGCCTTCGCGTACTCCGCCATCTTGCGGCAGACGGCCGTCTCCGAGCCCTCCCAGTCCGGCTTCACCGCGTCGAAGGGACAGGCGCCGATGCAGCGGCCGCAGCCTACGCATTTTTCGTGGTCGATGTGCGCCTTGCCCGCGGTTATCCTTATCGCCTTCTGCGCACAGTTCCGGGCGCAGCGGCCGCAGCCGATGCACTTGCCCTCGTCGACCGAGGGCTTGCCGTCGCTGTGCATCTCCATCTTGCCGCCGCGCGAGCCGGAGCCCATGCCGAGGTTCTTAATCGCGCCGCCGAAGCCCGTTATCTCGTGGCCCTTGAAGTGCGTCAGCGAGATTATCACGTCGGCGTCGGCTATCGCGCGGCCTATCTTCGCTTCCTTTATATACTCGCCGCCCTCGACGGGGACGAGCGCCTCGTCGGTGCCCTTCAGGCCGTCGGCTATGACGACGTGGCAGCCGGTACAGAAGGGGTTGTAGCCGTTCTCGTAGGCGGCCTCGAGGTGCTCGAGCGCGTCCTTCCTGCGCCCGACGTAGAGCGTGTTGCTGTCGGTCAAAAACGGCTTGCCGCCGAGCTCCTTGACCTTGTCCGCGACGACCTTCGCGAAGTTTGGGCGCAGGTAGGCGATGTTGCCCGGCTCGCCGAGATGTATCTTTATCGCCGTGAACTGCTTTTCGAAATTGATGTCCTCAATCCCGGCCCGCTCTATGAGCGCGCGGAATTTCTGCAGAAGGTTCCTCTCGGGCGTGGCCCGCATATCGGTGAAATAAACGACAGAACGTCCCATGTATTCTCCTCCGTTGTCAGGCCTCGCGGCCTTTTTCCAAACACACTGCGTTTATCATACAACATTGAGCGGACTCAAGGAAAGACGAACGCGCCGCAGCTTTCCGCCGTTATTTTAGTCAAATAAAATCAAATATAAATCTCTCTTTTTTAGCACGTTTTCTCCAAAACAACGCTGTTTTTGGCCTTATAATCAATTTCGCCGCGCGCGATAAACGACGGCGCGGCTCACAAAGATTTGAGGAGGAAGACGAAAATGCTCAAAAACAAAGACGAGGGCGTAAAGGCCGAAAAGCTCGGAGGAAGCGGCAAGGGCTGCGCGATGAGATTCCCCGTGGAGATACCGGACAACGACGGCGCGTTCACGATGACGACGCGCATCGAGCTCGAGCCGGGCGCGTCGATCGGCTATCACCTCCACGGCGACAACGAAGAGGTCTACTTCATCATGAGCGGCGAGGGAACCTACTGCGAGGACGGCGAGAAGCACGCGGTCAAGGCCGGAGACATCATGCTCTGCCGCAAGGGCCATTCGCACGGCCTCGAAAACACCGGCGCGGCGACGCTCGTCATGGGAGCCGCGATAGCGAAGCGCGGGTAAGAGATACAGCAGCAATCATAGAGCAGGCGCGGGCGCGCGGACTTCACGCCCGCGCCTGTTTTTTATCCGGCGCGCGCTCGCGTTCTGCTGGGCCGCGTCATGCGGCGGCGAGAGATTGAAATTTTTCTCCGCGTTCCGCTATGCGCCGGTCCGTCAAGCCGGCGGCTCCCGCGCAAACGCCGCGCGCTGCAGCTCACGCGCGGGCGGCGGCTGGGCTGCGGGACGGCCGCATATACGCGGCAAAGCGCAGCGCTTCGGCAGCTCCGGCGCGTCAAGAGGGCGCGCAGCGGCTTTCGCGCCCCCGCGGAAATTACGTTTCGCTCAGTAAACAGCGCCGCGGAACGCTGACGGACGCGCGGCTCGTGAATTTCGGGCGCGAGCGCGCGCCGTCCGCTTCTTTACGAATTTATGAAATTTCCTTAACCTTACTTTTACATAACTGAAAAGCCGGAAAGGGCAGAGCGCCGATATCCACTCCACTTATGTACATAGTTATCCACAATTTGTGAATATCTCCGTGTATTTCTCTCCGTTTTGCCTCGCAATGCCTCTGCGCCCTATTGAAAAAGCCGTTTTACATGTGCATAACTCGCGCCGAAAAGTGTGGACAACGCCATGAGCGTCCGGCGGATCGGCGGCGCTTTGCCTGACTTTTTATCGTAAATATATATAATAATCATGGAAGCACAAAATCGCGCCGTTTTCGCAGAATCCGCGCGGCGCGGCAAAATTCAACGCGGGAGGCGTATATTGTGGAACTCAGGGAAAAACTGGAAAAGCTGCGCAGAAACGGGATAACGCTCGACATTTCGGGGAGCGCGGAATACAAGCGCGGCGGCACTCGCTTCGGCGGGCGGCCCGACGTACCGCGCGGCTTCGAGTGGCCGCAATTCAGAGCACAGGGCTCGGACGGCGCAGTAAAAAAGCGCCCGCTCTCGTTCGTCGCGCAGTTCGACTGCGCGGAGCTTGCGAAGCACGACGCGGAGCGTCTGCTGCCGGAGCGCGGGGTGCTCTCGTTCTTCTACGAGATGGATTCCATGCGCTGGGGCTTCGACCCGAAGGACAAGGGCTGCGCGCGCGTCTACTGGTTCGAGGATTCGGCCGCGCTCGAAGAGGCGGAATTTCCCGACGATTTGGAGGAGGATTACAGATTCCCCGCGCTTGCCGTAAAAATGCGCGCCGAGCCGTCGCTGCCGGGCTGGGAGGATTTCACCGAAATTTATCCCGAAGAGGCCGACGGCGGCGACGAAGGCGATGAATTCTTCACGGTGCGCGCGGAGCTCGGAGACGACGACCCCGACGAACGCTCGAAGCTGCTCGGCTGGGCCGACGCGATACAGGGAAGCATGCCGGCGGAATGCGAGCTCGTGACGCGCGGATATTATCTCGGCGGCTGTGACGAAATTCCGAAAAACGAAGTCGAAGAGGCGGAGAAAGAGGCGCCGGACAAATGGCTGCCGCTCTTCCAGCTCGACACTGTGGAAGACGGCGATTTCGAATTGATGTTCGGCGACTGCGGGCGGATATATTTTTACATCACAAGGGACGACCTAGCGGCGCGTCGGTTTGAGAACGTCTGGCTGATTTTGCAGTGCTATTAAAGCTGCGCGGCGTGAGCGGATTTCACACGGAGGCTGAGCCGCCGGCTGCGGCGCTTTTTTCGCGG
>UQVV01000043.1 GCA_900544635.1 uncultured Cloacibacillus sp.
CGCCGCTGACGCAGGCTTCGGCGTATCCGTCGCAGCCGGGGTAGCCGCAGCCGCCGCAGTTGGCGCCGGGCAGGATTTCGCGTATTTTGCTCTGGCGTTCGTCGACGGCGACGTAGAATTTCTCGGATGCGAAGGCGAGCAGCGCCCCGAATATGACGCCGAGCCCTCCCATTACCAGTGTCGGGTAGAGTATTCCTTCCATGTCCGTCCCTCCTATTTGATGAGGCCGCTGAAGCCCATGAAGGCTATCGACATGAGGCCCGCCGTGACGAGGGCTATCGGCAGCCCGCGCATGCAGCGCGGCATTTCCGTGTTCATCTCTATTTTCTCGCGTATGCCGGCCATCAGGACGATGGCGAGGAGGAAGCCCGCCGACGAGCCGAAGGCGTTGACTACGGAGTAGATGAAGTTGTAGTTCTCGTTCATGTTGATGACGGCGACGCCGAGGACGGCGCAGTTCGTCGTGATGAGCGGGAGGAAGATGCCGAGGGATTTGTAGAGCCCGGGCATCATTTTCTTGAGCACCGTTTCGACGAACTGGACGAGCGCCGCGATTATCAGGATGAACGCGAGCGTGTAGAGGTATTCCAGTCCGAGCGGGACGAGGATGAAGTTGTAGGCGAGCCACGTCATTATCGCCGCAAAGGTCGTGACGAATACGACGGCTACGCCCATGCCCTTCGCCGTCTCAAGCTGGCTGGAGACTCCGAGGAACGGGCAGCAGCCGAGGAAGCGGGCGAGCAGGATGTTGTTGACGAGCACAGAGCTCACGAACAGAGCGATGAGTCCCATTACTTACCGGCCTCCTTTTCGTTTTTGGCGCAGACGCTGCCGGTGGTGGTGCCGTGGCAGATGCCCTTGAGCGCGCAGCCGCCGCAGGCGTCGAGCTCCTGCCATCCGTCGTAGGTGGACTGTACGCCGGTCGCTTTTTCTTCTTTCCTCATTTTAAGGTGGCGTATGAAGGCCATGAGGATTCCGAGCGTTATGAAGCCGCCCGGGGCGAGTATTACGAGCAGGGCCGGAGCGTAGATTTCGGGCGGGAGCACCGTCACGCCGAATACCGTGCCGTTGCCGAGCGCTTCGCGTATCGAGCCTATCAGTATCAGCGCCGCCGTGAAGCCGAGCCCCATTCCGACGCCGTCGAACATCGAGGCTATGACGCCGTTCTTATAGGCGTAGGCCTCCGCTCGCGCGAGGATGATGCAGTTGACGACGATGAGCGGTATGAATATACCGAGGGACTTGTTGAGCGTTGGCGCGTAGGCCGAGATGAGCAGCTGGACGACGGTGACGAAGCCCGCTATGACGACTATGAAGGCCGGGATGCGTATCTCGTCCGGGATGCATTTTCTTATCGCGGATATGGCCATGTTCGAGCCCATGAGGACCGCCGTCGCGGCGAGCCCCATGCCGAGGCCGTTGATGGCGCTCGTCGTGACCGCTATCGTGGGGCACATTCCGAGAACGAGGACGAAGGTCGGGTTTTCGGTCAGTATCCCGTTTTTGATTATCTTAAGAGGATTTATCATCTTTTTTCTTCCTCCCCGTTACTGCGCGAAATTGGCGCGCCAGTATTCAAGCGCGGTGTTCACTCCGCTGATTACCGCGGACGACGTGATGGTCGCGCCGGAAATGGCCTGTATCTGGTCGTCGGACTCTGGCGGGGTCTTGGTCACGGAGAGCTTCTCCGCGAGCTTTTCTTTAAACTGTCCCGCGAAGGCGGGCTCCACGGCCTTCGCGCCGAGGCCCGGCGTCTCGCTGTGGCTCAGTATCTTGATGTCCATGACGCGGCCTTCGTTGTTGACGCCGACGACGGTCGTGATGAGGCCCGCGTAGCCCTTGGGCGTCACGGTGAAGTTATAGCCCTTGACTTCGCCGTTCGCGCTGCCCTCGTATATCTCCGTTATCATCGGGTTGCCGTCCTTGACCGCGACGGCCTTGAACTCCGTCGCGCCGGGCAGCGTGGAGGCGAGAGCTTCGTTCTTCTCCTGCTCCTGTACGAGACGAATCGGTTCGAGCGTCATCGTGTAGACTCCGCCGAGGATCAGCCCGGTCGCCGCCGTTATGGCGAAAAGTATCAGTCCGTACTTTACGATCTTAGGCATGTTTTTTCACCTCACCGAAGATATGCGGCTTCGTCGCCCTGTCGATGAGCGGAACGACGAGGTTCATTATCAGTATCGAGTACGACACGCCCTCGGGATAGCCGCCCCAGGTGCGTATCAGCGTAGCGAGGACGCCGCAGCCGACGGCGAAGATTATCTGCCCGCGGCGCGTCACCGGCGTCGTGACGTAGTCGGTCGCCATGAAGATAGCGCCGAGCAGCAGTCCGCCCGAGAGCACCTCGTAAAGCGGCGACACGGGCCTGCCGAAGACCATGCTGAGCACCGCGACCGTCGCGACGTAGACGACGGGGATGTGCCATTTGATTATGTCCTTCCAGAGAAGGATTCCGAAGCCTATCAGAAGGGCTATCGCGGAGGTCTCTCCGATGCAGCCGCCGACGTGTCCGATGAAGAGGTCCTGAAGGCTCGGGAGCTGGTCGAGCGCGCCCGTCTTGATAAGCGCGAGCGGCGTCGGGCCGGAGACCCCGTCTATCGTCCAGGTCGTCATCGGCACGGGCCAGCTCGTCAGCATCATCGCGCGGCCCGCGAGCGCGGGGTTCACGATGTTGCAGCCGAGGCCGCCGAAGAGATGTTTTACTACAATCATCGAGAAGAGGCTGCCCAAGACCGCCATCCAGAAAGGAATGGTCGGCGGCAGGTTGTAGGCGAGAAGCAGCCCCGTGACCGCCGCGGAAAGGTCGTTCACCGTGCTGGGCTTCTTGACCGCCTTTTCCCAGAGGTACTCAAAAAGCACGCACGAGGCGACGCAGACCGCCATGACAATCGCGGCGCGGAAGCCGAAGAAATATACGCCGGCGAGCCCGGCGGGGGCGAGAGCCGCGAGCACCCATCCCATGACCTTCTGAGTGTCGAGCGGGGAGTGGATGTGCGGCGAGCTTGATACTACGAGCAAACGTTCCATTATTTAGCAGCCGCCTTTCTGCGCATCGCCATAACGGAGGCCTTTCCGTCGCGGCAGCCCTGCGTAAGCGGGCGGTGCGCCGGGCACACGTAGGTGCAGCTTCCGCATTCTATGCAGTTCATGCCGCCCTCCTCCTCGAAGCGCTTATACTGGCGCGCCGAGACGAGCGGCTCGAGCACCGTCGGGACGAGCCCCATCGGGCAGGCCTCGACGCACTTGCCGCAGTGCAGGCAGGCGGTGATAGGCTTCAGCAGCGCGGACTTCGCCGTCAGCGCGAGAATGCCGGAGGTGCCCTTCACGACCGGCACGTCGATGGAGCGCATCGAAACGCCCATCATCGGCCCGCCGGAGAGTATTTTGACCGGCTGCTCTTTGAATCCGCCGCAGAGGTCGATAAGCTCGCGCACCGACGTGCCGAGCGGCACGGAAATATTCTTCGGATGCGCGACGGCGTCGCCCGTCACAGTGACGACGCGCGTCACCGCGGGCTCGCCGAGCGCGATCGCGCGGTAAATCTGCTGCGTCGTGCGCACGTTGAGGATGATGCAGCCGACGTCGGCGGGCAGCGCCGTCATGACGTACTCCTGCCCCGTCAGCGCTTCGATAAGCATTTTTTCCGCGCCCTGCGGATACTTGACGGCGAGCGGCTGGACGGTGATGCCCTTCGCGCCGAGACGCGCGACCGCCTCCTCCATCGTCTTGATGGCTGCGGGCTTGTTGTTCTCTATCGCGATAATGCCCTGCGCCTCGGGGAAGAGGCGGAGCATCAGCCTGAGCCCGTGGACGACCTCGTCCGGCGACTCGAGCATAATGCGGTTGTCGCAGTTGAGGTACGGTTCGCACTCGACGCCGTTGACGATAAGCCACTTGATTTTCTTATCTGGCGGCGGGGACAGCTTGACCGCCGTCGGGAACGTAGCGCCGCCGAAGCCGACTATTCCGGCCTCGCGGATGCGCTTCAGATACTCCTTCGGGTCGATATTCTCATAGTCCGGGAGCGGCTGCCACTCGGGCGCCTTCTCGTAAAGGCCGTCGTTCTCGACGACGACGCAGTTCTCGAAGGTCCCCGGCGTCGTCATGCGCAGCGTCACGTCCTTCACAGTGCCGGAAACGCTCGAAAGCACGGGCGCTGAGACGAAAGCGTCGTTGTTGCCGAGCCGCGTGCCGACCAGCACGCGGTCGCCCTTCGCGACGACGGGCGCGTTCGGCGCGCCGATGTTCTGCGGCATCGGGAAAACGAGCTCGCCCGTAGGAAGATAATGCTCGATCTTCTCGTCCGCGGTCAAATCTTTGTTCTGCGGCGGGTGAATGCCGCCCCAGAATGTCGGAAGCTTCATAATAAGAACGCTCCTCCTTCAGCAGAATTGTACGGAGTTACTCTCCACCAACAAAAAAATAACCCATAACCCAATTTATTATTTTAGCATTTATGTCTGAAAACAAAAGAGTTTTTTCATAGGAAAGAAGGCTGTTTCACAAACTAAAGAGCGTTGACAGAAGCGGAAAAACCGCTTCAGCGTATGATCAGCGCGAAACGCCCCGAACGCGCAAAAGAGCGCGCAATTACGTAAATTATGCAAAACGTGAGCGCGTTCTGCAAAAAAGCCGGCGCGGCGGCTCTTGTTCGGAGCCTGCCGCGCCGTAGGGGGATGTTGGGTTTTTGTTCGGTTTCTATTTTTTTACGTATTTCGCTGCGGAGGCGAGGACGCCTTCGATGTCTTTCATGTGGACGTCGCCGATGTTGCCGACGCGGAAGGTGTCGGCTTCGGAGATTTTTCCGGGGTAGAGGACGTAGCCTTCGCTTTTCATAAATTCGTAGAAGTCTTTGAAGTCGAAGTTTTTGTCGGGGTAGAGGAAGGACGTGATGATGGGCGACTGGACTTCTTTACTGAGCAGCGGACGGAAGCCGAGCGCGTCCATGCCTTCGGCGAGGCGGCGCTGGTTTTCCGCGTAGCGTTTGTGGCGCGCCGCGACTCCGCCTTCTTCCTGAAGCTCCATGAGCGCTTCGATGAAGGCGCGCACGACGTGGGTCGGCGAGGTGAAGCGCCATTTGCCGTGTCCCTGTTCCATGACTTTCCACTGGTCGTAGAGGTCGAGCGATACGGAGCGCGCGCGGCCCTCGCATTTTTCAAGTTCGGCGCGTTTTGCGATTATGAAGGAAAATCCCGGCACGCCCTGGATGCACTTGTTGGCGCTGCTTATCATGAAGTCTATGCCGAGGCCGGCCATATCTATCGGCACGCCGCCGAAGCTGCTCATCGCGTCGACGATGAATATTCTGCCGCGGCTTTTTACTTCATGCGCGACGCTTTCGATGTCGTTGAGTATGCCTGTCGTCGTCTCGCAGTGGATCATGAGGACGTGCGTCACGTCGGGGTTTTCGTCGAGGAATTTCGCCGCTTCGGCGGCGTCGGGGCGCTCCGTCTCGCGGTAGGAGAGTTCGTCGGTTTTTATATGGAGCGTGCGCGCTATCTGGGCGGCGCGATGGCCGTATGCGCCGTTGGCGAGGACGAGGATGCGTCCGTCCTCGGGGACGACGCTGCCTATAACGGATTCGACGCCGTATGTGCCGCTGCCCTGCATCGGGACTGCGGTGTATTCAGCGCGTTTCGCTTCGTCCGGTATCGCGAGCGCGACGAGGTCGCGTCTCATGCCTTCGACAAGGTTGTTGTAGTCGGCGTCCCATGTGCACCAGTCGCGCAGCATGGCCTCACGCACCGCCGGCGTGGTCGAGAGTGGGCCTGGGGTGAGAAGGAGGTAGGGGTTCTGCGTAGTCATTTATTTCGTCTCCTGGTGTGATTTTAATTTGTTTATCTGCTCTATGAGCTTCGGAAGCTCGGTTATGCGGTCTATCACGAAGTCCGCGCCCGCGCCGTAGAAGCGCTCGCGCACCTCGGCGAAGCGGCCCGCGCGTTCGGCGGCGGAGAGCGCCGCGCATTCATCGCGGCTCAGGCCGAGTTCGCTGCTTCCTTCGATTATGCCGACGCTCCATACGCCGGCGTTTTTGCCCTCGCGCACGTCTGCGAGCGTGTCGCCGGCCTTGACGACGTTCGCCGGCGGATATACGCCTAATTTTTCCATGTTTCTGAATATCATGTAGGGGGCGGGGCGTCCGGCTCCCGTCTCGTCGGGGGTGACGAGAGAATCTGGCGCGTAGCCGCGCGCGGCGGCGCCGGGGGCGACTATGTCCATCATCTCTTTCGTATATCCGGTGGTCGAGCCTATTTTCAGCCCCATGCGGCGAAGCTCAGCGACTGTTTCAACGACGCCGGGGATCGGCTCGCAGTAGTCTTTGAGGACGGCCATGAGCGCCGGGACAGAGGCGGCGTATATTCTATCCACGTCTTCTTCCGTCCACGCGCGTCCGTATTTTTCGGCGAAGAGCGCCGATACTCTCTCAAGTTTCAGCAGCTCGCGCACGTGGTCGCGCTTCGGCAGCCCCATCGGGCCGCGCGCTTCGGCTTCGCTGACGGGCAGTCCTTCCTGCTCGAACGCCTTCATAAAGGCCCCGACGGGAGCTTCGCAGCCGAAGTCCACCGTCGTGCCGGCCCAGTCGAATACCACGCATGAAACGCGGTTTTCTTCGTTTATCACTTTATATTACCTCCGTATCAGATGCTTTTCAGCAGCAGGTGATTTTTTACGCTTCCGCTACGGCCCGCGCCTTTGCCTTTCTGCGCGCCGAGATGAATTCGTATCCGAGCCGCGCCGCGACGTTGACGAGTACGACCAGGACGGAGAGTGCGGAAGCCGGGGCGATGTCGCCTGCGTCTTCCATGTTGACTATCGCGACCGAGGCGAGCTTGAAATCGGCGGGATAGAGGAATACTACCGCCGAGATCGTCACCATCGAGTTCACGAAGATGTAGACCATCGTCTCGCAGAGCGCCTCCGAGCACATCGGCAGCGTCACTTTGCAGAAGGTGCGCCAGAGCGGCACGGACATGGATTCCGATACGGCCTCTATCTCTCGGTCGAGCTTTTTGAGCGCCGAGGTCGCGGTTACGAAGGGGACGGAGTAGAAATGCACCATGTTCGCGAGCACCATTATCCACATCGTGCCGTAGAGGAAGCCGAACGGGTTGCCGTCCGCCGTGAAGAAGAATATGAACGCTATGCCTATCGAGAGGCCCGGAAGCGCGAGCGGCACGATCGAAAGGAGGTAGTCGGCCTGGCGCAGCAGCTTGTACCCGCGCGTCTTTTCGATCAGCCACGCGTTGACGAATACGAATGCCGTGCCTATCACCGCGGAAATCAGCGATACTATGATACTGTTCCCGAAGGAGCTCAGGCCGCCGGTCGCGGGGCTGTCCACGAGGAAATGTTCCAGCGTGAACGAGAGGTTGTACGGCCACGCCTTTATGAAGGCGGCGAAGAACCCGGCGCCGAGCAGCACGAATATGAATATGTTTATCACGATGCAGAACGCAGTCAGCGCCCTGTCGCGGATTTTGTCTTCTATTATTCTGTACGACACGCTGCGCGAGCTGACCGTAGCCTCGTTGGCCGAGCTGATGAATCTGTCGGCCGCGAACATCACGAGGGCCGGGATCATCAGAAGCAGCCCGACGACCGCGCCCATGCCGAAGTTCTGCTGGCCTACGACCTGCTTGTAAATATCGGTGGCGAGGACGCTGTAGTTTCCGCCGACGACCTTCGGCGCGCCGAAGTCGGTGAAGCAGAGCGTGAAGGCGACGAGGAAGGCGCTGACGATGCCGAACTTCGCGCCGGGCAGCGTCACGGTGCGGAAGATGCGCCAGGCGCTCGAGCCCATGACGCGCGCCGCTTCGTACAGGCGGTTGTCGCAGTATGCGAGAGTTATCGAAAGTATCAGGAAGGCCTGCGGGAATGTGTAGAATACCTCGCTGATGAAGATGCCGAGCGGCCCGTAGAGCGGAAGCTTGAGCCCCATCATCGTTATTATCCCCTTGTTGCCTATCAGGTAGACGAGGGCGATGCCGTACATCATCGTGGGGGCGAAGAGCGGCAGGACCGCCGTGAAACGCAGGAGTTTCTTCGCCGGCACGAGCGCGCGCGTAAGGGCGTAGGCGTAGACGAAGGCGAGGACCGTGGCGACCGCGGCGACCGCCGTCGAGATTACGAGAGAATTTTTCAGCGAGCGCACCAGGTGCGGCGATGAGAAATATTCGACGAAATTCGCAAGCCCGATGAAAGTTCCGTCGTTCGCGTGGAAAGCTTTGGAGAAAAGCGCGAACATCGGGCAGACTACTATTATGAAGAGAAACGCGAGTGAGAAAACGAGCAGGCCCGTCTGGAGCCTGCTCGCGCTTTTTATCCTGACCATTTTAGCTTGCCTTGAGGCAAATCACCTTTTCCGCAGGGATATCGAGGTAGACGAGGGCTCCGAAGCGCAGCGGCAGCGTCTCGCGCTGCTGCGCGGGCACGTCCGCCGTGTACTCTCCGTCGCCGGTCTCGACGCCGACGCGGTAGAAGGAGCCGCGGAACTCGATGTCGCAGATGCGTCCGGGGATGGAATCTTCCGAAGCCTCGCCGCGCAGGCGCAGGCTCTCGGGGCGTATCGCTCCGCGCCGGCCGCCGACGAAATTCACCGTGCCGACGAAATCGGCGACGAAGGGGCTGCTCGGCGACTCGTAGACATTCTGCGGCGTGTCTATCTGCTCGATGACCGAATTGTTCATGACGATGACGCGGTCGGCGAGCGACAGCGCCTCTTCCTGGTCGTGCGTGACCATTATCGTCGTTATGCCGAGCTTCTGCTGTATGCGGCGAAGCTCGCGGCGCAGCTTGACGCGCACCTTCGCGTCGAGCGCCGAAAGCGGCTCGTCGAGGAGCAGGAATTCCGGCTTCAGCACTATCGCGCGCGCAATCGCGACGCGCTGCTGCTGTCCGCCCGAGAGCTGCTGCGGATATTTTTTGCGCTGCTCCGTGAGGCCGACCATATCGAGCGCGTCGTTCACGCGCGAGGCGATTTCTTCACGTGAGAGGCGCTTGTTCCAGAGGCCGTAGGCGACGTTTTCTTCGGCGGTCATGTTCGGGAAGAGCGCGTAAGACTGGAAGACTATCCCGAAATTCCGGGCGGAGGGCGGCTCGCCCGTAACGTCGCGGCCGCCTATCTCCACCTTTCCGCTCTCTATATCTTCAAGTCCCGCGATGACGCGCAGGAGCGTGCTTTTCCCGCACCCCGAGGGGCCGAGGACGCAGACGAACTCGCCGTCTTCTATTTCGAAGCTCACGTCGTTGAGCGCCGTCTGCTTCCCGAATTTCTTGATTATATGTTCAGCGCGGAGAGATGCCATAATCTTCGTACTCCTCCCTGTCAGGCCGGGATTAGTCCTTAGCCTCCGTCTTGCCGTCGTAGCGCGCCGCCCATTCCTTAAGGATGCGGTCGCGGTTCAGCGCGGACCATTTCAGGTCGTTGTTCTTGACGAGCTGCGAAAGCGGGTCTTTCTCGTACCCTTCGGGGATACCCTCGCGCACCTTGACAGCGGTGATCGCGTAGTCGTCTTTCAGCGCGTTGATGGCTTCGTCCGAAATCGCCCAGTCGAGGAAAAGTTTCGACTCCGGCTTGATGTTCGCTTTCTTTATCAGAGCGTTCGCCTCGACGTCCCAGCCGCTGCCCTCTTCGGGGAAGATGACCTCGATCGGAGCGCCTTTCTTCTTCTGGTTCATGCCGGCGTAGCCGTAGGAGATGCCTACCGCGAACTCTCCGGCCGCGGCCTTCTTTGCGGGAGCGGAGCCGGAATGCGTGTACATCGCGATGTTGTTGTGAAGCTTATCCATGTACTCGAAAGCTTTCTTCTCGCCCATGAGGTGGATGAGTCCGGTAACGGCAAGGAAGCCTGTGCCGGACGAGTTCGGGTTGCTCATGATTATCTGGCCCTTGAACTCCGGACGGAGAAGGTCTTCGTAAGATTTGATGGGGGGAAGTCCTTTCGCCTTGGCTTCGGCGGTGTTGTAGATTATCGCCGTCTCCCAGGCGTCGATGCCGACCCATGCGGGCGGGTTCGCAGTATCTTTGAGCATCGGCTCGACACGGTCGAGTCCCTTCGGAGCGTAAGGCTCTATCATGCCGCGGTCCTCAAGAACGAGAAGACTCGAAGCCGCCGTCCCCCAGACAACGTCGGCCGGGGTCTTGTCGCCCTCGGCGAGAAGCTTCGCCGTGATGATGCCCGTAGAGTCGCGGACTATCTTGACCTCGATATCGGGATACTTCTCGCGGAAAGAGGCGAGATACTTGTTTATCTGCTCGTTCTCAAGAGCTGTGTAGACGGTAAGCTCCTTCTTATCCGCAGCCTGCGCCTCGCTCGCGAAAACCGCAGGAAAAGCTGTGATGGCGGCGGCAGCCGCGACTGCGAGCATTCCCTTGCCAAAACGACTCCAAATACCCATGAAAATCCTCCTCAAAAATTTGTGTTCACAATACCGTCCTTGCGGACGCTACTATGAAACCATTTTTGAGTTACGGCTGCGTTTATCGATTGTTACGCTTAGGTAAAGGGTGGGAAAAGGGCCGTGATATAATCGCATAAAAATCTGCGGGAGGCGTGATTGTGTACTACTTCCTTCAAGGACTGACGCTCGGCCTCGCTTACGTCGCTCCGATAGGAGTGCAGAACCTTTTCGTGATAAATTCGGCTATGACGCAGAGCAGGCGGCGCGCTCTGCTCACGGCGCTCATCGTCATATTCTTCGACGTGACGCTCGCGCTCTTCTGCTTCTTCGGCATCGGCGCGGCGATACAGAAATATGAAAAGCTCCAGATGTTCATCTTGGGAGCGGGCGGCGTGGTGGTAATCAAAATCGGCCTCGGCCTGCTGCGCGAAAAGGCGCGCGAAATCGGCGAAGCGCGCGCGCCGGCGCCGCT
>UQVV01000044.1 GCA_900544635.1 uncultured Cloacibacillus sp.
CTCGCGCGCATAGGCGAGTACACCGGACTCTGCGCCGAACTTGGAGACGGGGCGCCTCTCACCGTTCTGCGCTTCGACATAGACTGCGTGGAAACTGCGGAAAGCGACGGACCTTCGCACCGTCCTGCGGCGCTCGGCTTCGCCTCGGTCGACGCGGGCCTCTCGCACTCCTGCGGACACGACGGACACGCCGCCGTCGGCCTCGCGCTCGCGGAAATGCTTTCGTCCGCGCGGCAAAAGCTGCGCGGCACGATACGCTTCATCTTCCAGCCCGCCGAGGAGGGCGTGCGCGGCGGATACGCCTGCGCGCCGCTCGCTGCTGGAGCGGACAGCTTTATAGCGATGCACCTAGGCCTCGGCCTTCCGACGGGACATATATGCGGAGGCACCGGAGGCTTCCTATGCTCGACGAAGTTCGACGCGGAGTTCAAAGGCGCGGCGGCGCACGCGGGCGGAGAGCCGGAGCGCGGGCGCAACGCGTTGCTCGCCGCGGCGCAGGCGGCGCTCGCGATACACTCCATAGCGCCGCATTCGGGCGGCGTCATGCGCGTCAACGTCGGCGTGCTGCGCGCGGGCGAGGGCCGCAACGTCGTGCCGCCGCACGCGCTTATGAAAATCGAGACGCGCGGCGAAAACGGCGAGGTCGCGTCATACGCCTACGAACGCGCGGTACAGTCGCTCAAAGGCGCGGCGCAGATGTACGGCGCGGAACTCGCGATAAAAAAGCAGGGCGAGACGATAACCGCCGAGAGCGACGAAAAGCTCGCGAAGCTCGTCGCGGACGAGGCGCTCTCCGTCCGCGGCGTGACGAAAGCCGAGCTTTACAGAAAAATGCCAGGCAGCGACGACGCCTGCTGGCTCATGCGCGAGGCGCAGAAAGGCGGCGGCCTCGCGACATATATATGCGTAGGCGCGGACACCCCGGCGGGCCACCACAACGGCGCCTTCGACCTCGACGAAGCGGCGCTGCCCATAGCGCTCGAGCTTCTCTACAAAACGACGTTGCGGCTCAACGCCGCGCAGTAACGCGCAAACACACGCGCCGCGTCCAAAGCTCCGGGCGCGGCGCGTTTTTATGCCGGCTTCCGCAACTTTACAAAACTTTTTAAAATTTAACCGCTTGACGCGCGGCGCTCGTGCCTTCAAAATTATCTTTTATACCGCTTAAGTTCGGAGGGTATTTGATGGATAACAAGAAGAGAGAAGAAATACTTCGCCTGCTTGAGGCAAACGCGAGATACACGCCGAAGGACATCGCCGTGATGCTCGGCCTCGGACTCGAGGAGACCGAGAATGAGATAAAGCAGATGGAGAAGGAGCACGTCATCTGCGGCTACCACGCGCTCGTCAACTGGGACAAGACCGACGACGAAAAGATTTCCGCGCTCATCGAGCTCAAGGTCATGCCGCAGCGCGGCCACGGCTACGACAGCATCGCCGAGAAGATTTACCAGTACCCCGAGGTCGAGTCGCTCTACCTCATGTCGGGAGCCTACGACTTCTCCGTGATACTCAAGAAGGCGACGATGAAGGAAATCGCGAACTTCGTATCGACGCGCCTCGCCGTCATGGACGAGGTGCAGAGCACGGCGACGCACATCGTTCTCGTGCGCTATAAGGACCACGGCACGACTCTCGTCGAGCAGAAAAAAGACCAGCGCGTGATGGTGATGCCATGAGAGATTTTATCTGCGACAAGATAAAGCAGATCAAGCCCTCGGGCATACGCCGCCTCTTCGACATAGCGAACGAGATTCCCGACGTCATATCGCTCGGCGTCGGCGAGCCGGACTTCGACACGCCGTGGCACATCCGCGAGGAGGGCATCTACTCGCTGCAGAAGGGACGCACCTTCTACACCTCAAACTCCGGGCTGCCCGAGCTGCGCGATGAGATTGCGAACTATATGCTGCGCAAGTACGGCCTCGTCTACGATCCGAAGCACGAGATAATCCTGACGGTCGGCGGCAGCGAGGCGATAGACATAGCCTTCCGCGCGACGCTGAACCCCGGCGACGAGGTCGTCTATCCCGAGCCGGGCTACGTCTCCTACGAGCCCTGCATACGCCTCGCCGACGGCGTGCCGGTGCCGATAGAGCTCTCCGCCGAGACGGAGTTCCGCCTTCAGCCGGAGCAGCTCGAGGCCGCGATAACGCCGAAGACGAAGGCTCTGCTCATCTCGTACCCGAACAACCCGACGGGCGCGATAATGGAGCGCGCCGACCTCGAAAAGCTCGTCCCCGTGATACTCAAGCACGACCTGCTCGTAATCTCGGACGAAATTTACAGCGAGCTCTGCTACAAGGAGCGCCACGTCAGCATAGCGTCGCTGCCCGGAATGCACGAGCGCACGGTCGTCATCAACGGCTTCTCGAAATCCTTCGCGATGACGGGCTGGCGTCTCGGCTGGGCCTGCGCGCCCGCGCCGATTATGGAGTACATGCTCAAGATACACCAGTTCGGCATAATGTCCGCGCCGACGATGAGCCAGTACGCCGCGATATCGGCGCTGCGCAACGGAGACAAGGACACCGAGATGATGACCGAGTCATACAACCAGCGTCGCCGCTTCCTGATGGAGGCTTTCTCCGAGATGGGGCTGCCGTGCTTCGAGCCGTACGGAGCTTTCTACGTCTTCCCCGACATCTCTGAGTTCGGCATGGGCTCGGACGAGTTCTGCGAGAAGCTGCTGAAGTCCGAAAACGTCGCGGTCGTCCCGGGCTCGGCCTTCGGCAAGTCCGGCGACAAGCATGTGCGCATCTCCTACTGCTACTCCGTCGAGGAGCTCAAGGAGGCGATGACGCGCATCGCGCGCTTCGTCGACAAGCTGCGTTCGGAGGAGAAGGACAAGGCGAAAGAGAGATAATGATGCTATAATAAACGGAGAGAAGAGAGAGCCGCAGGAAGGGTTGCGGTAAAACCTCTCTCCGGCCTGCCTAGACTGAGGGGCAACTCAGCCTAGACATTCAAGGCCAAGTTTAAAGGTTGGTATTGCGGAGCAATTCCGCAAAAGCTGCAATAAGCGCCGCAAACGCTGTGAGCAGCTTGACGATTAGGGTCGCCCATTCATAAAATGAGCGGCCTTTGTCATTCTTAGCCATTCTCATTCCCCCTTCCTGCCGGGGGAAATCCCTTGAGCTGGCGGACCCGGCATTACTGCCAAAGGCCCTTCCGCAGATATTATACAACAGAGCGACAACAGAATTCCATTTTGTTATCCGATCTTGTACGTCGAAGCGCTCCCGCGGCGCTGTACAAAGGCGAGTTAGCGCGGTATAATCCATATACCCCCCACAGGGGGTAGGTATTGAAGCTTTGAGGCAAAGGAGCATAGATGTATGAGAAAGGATCATTTCGACGTTACCGGCATGAGCTGCGCGGCTTGCTCTGCGCGTGTGGAGAAGAGCGTCGCGAAGCTGCCGGGGATAAAAGAGGTTTCCGTAAATTTATTGAAGAACAGCATGACCGTCGAGTACGACGAGGCCGCGCTGACTTCGGAGGGAATCGTCGAGGCGGTCGTGAAGGCGGGGTACGGCGCTTCGCTGCGCGAGGAGAAGGGGAGCGCCGGGCCGAAGGCTAAGGCCGCGCCGTCGCCCGTGGATATAGCGAAACAGGAATACGAGAAGATATGGCGGCGGCTTATGGCCTCTGTCGTATTCGCCGTGCCGCTTTTCTATATTTCGATGGGGCACATGATGGGCTGGCCGCTTCCCGCATTTTTCCACGGGACTGAGAACGCGATGATTTTCGCGCTGACTCTGTTCCTGCTGACCGTTCCCATCGTGTTCATCAACTTCAAGTTCTTCCGCGCCGGCTTTACGTCGCTGACGCACGGCGCGCCGAATATGGATTCGCTTATCGCTCTCGGCTCGAGCGCGGCTCTCGTCTACGGCGTGTACGCGCTCTATAAAATCGCATTCGGCCTCGGCCACGGAGACCTCGAGATGGTGAGCCAGTTCTCGATGGACCTTTATTTCGAGTCGGCGGGCATGATACTGACGCTCATCTCTGTGGGAAAGTTTTTCGAGGCTCGCGCGAAGGGGCGCACTTCGGATGCCATCAACAAGCTTATGAACCTCGCGCCGAAGACGGCTTTCGTCGTTCGCGGCGGCGTCGAGGCTGAAGTTCCGGTCGAAGAGGTCGAGAAGGGCGAGACCGTCGTGGTGCGAGCCGGCCAGGCCGTGCCGGTCGACGGCGTGCTGACGGAGGGCCACGCCGCGGTCGACGAGTCGGCGATAACGGGCGAGAGCATCCCGGTCGAGAAGCAGCCGGGCGACAAGCTGATAGGCGCGACGACGGTCAAGTCCGGGTATCTCAAAATGCGCGCGACGGGCGTCGGCGACGAGACGGCGCTCGCGCAGATAGTGCGGCTTGTGGACGAGGCGACTAGCTCGAAGGCCCCTATCGCGAAGCTCGCGGACAAGGTGAGCGGCGTTTTCGTGCCGGTCGTCATCGTTATAGCGCTCGTCAGCGCGGCGGGATGGCTGATAGCCGGCGAGAGCGTCGAGTTCGCGCTTTCGGTCGCCATCGCGGTGCTGGTAATTTCCTGCCCCTGCGCGCTCGGCCTCGCTACGCCGACGGCGATCATGGTAGGCACGGGGCGCGGCGCGACGAACGGAATCCTGATAAAATCCGCCGAGGCTCTCGAGACTGCGCACGACGTAAAGACCGTCGTCCTCGACAAGACGGGGACGATAACGCGCGGCGAGCCCGCCGTGACGGACGTGTTTCATCGTTCGGATATGAGCGCGGAGGAGTTCCTGACGCTCGCGGCGTCGCTTGAAAAATATTCGGGACATCCTCTCGGCGAGGCGATAGCTGCGAAAGCGGCGGAGGATAAACTGCCCATGAAGCCCGTCGCCGACTTCGCTCAGGAGCCGGGCAAGGGCGTGAGGGGAAAAATCGACGGCGCGCTCGTCTGCGGCGGCAACAGAAAGCTGATGGAGGAGTTCGGCCTTTACGGCGTCAGGGAGAAGGAGCTTGAAGAAAAGCTCGCCGACGAGGGCAAGACGCCGCTCTTCTTCGTCCGCGACGGAAGGTTCATCGGGATAATCGCGCTCGCCGACGTCGTGAAGCCGACGAGCCGCCGCGCCGTGAACGAGCTGCACGAAATGGGTATAAAGGTCGTCATGCTGACCGGCGACAACGAGCGCACGGCGCGCGCGATACAGCGCGAGGTCGGTGCGGACGAGGTTATCGCCGAGGTGCTTCCGCAGGACAAGGAGAAAGAAGTCCGCCGCATTCAGGAGTCTGGGCGGAAGGTCGCGATGGTCGGCGACGGCATCAACGACGCTCCCGCGCTCGCGCGCGCGGACGTGGGCATAGCGATAGGCGCGGGGACGGACGTGGCGATAGAGTCGGCGGGCGTCGTGCTGATGCGCAGCGACCTGCTCGACGTCGCGGGCGCTATACAGCTCGGCAAGGCCGTCATCCGCAACATAAAAGAGAACCTTTTCTGGGCGCTGTTCTATAATACGATATGTATTCCTGTCGCGGCGGGGATTTTCTATCCGTCGTTCGGCCTCAAGCTCAGCCCCATGATCGGCGCGCTGGCGATGAGCTTCAGCTCGGTGTTCGTGGTTTCGAACGCGCTGCGGCTGCGCCTGTTCAAGCCTAAATTCGCAGCCGCTGCAGTCGCCGAAGGCGGCGGCGAAAAATCCGGCGCGCGCTGCAATATCGCGGCAATAACCGTCGAGGACAAGACGGAGGTTATAAAAGAGACGAAGGGAGAAGATGTGAAGATGAAGAAGGTTCTGCATGTGGAGGGCATGATGTGCCAGATGTGCGTGAAGCACGTGACGCAGGCGCTGAAGAACGTCGCGGGCGTGGAGGCGGTGGAGGTTTCGCTCGAAGCCAAGACGGCGGCGGTCACGCTCGGCGCTGAGGTCGAGGACGCCGTGCTCGCGAAGGCCGTCACCGACGCGGGCTACGAGGTCATGGGCGTAGAGGCCGCATGAAGGCTGACAAAGCAGAGGTAAGCCGCAAAATCAAGATCGCGCGCGGGCAGCTCGACGGAATCCTGCGCATGATAGAGGAGGACCGCTACTGCGTGGACATCTCCTATCAGCTCGTCGCGACGCAGTCTCTGCTGAAGCGCGCGAATCAGGATATATTGCAGGCGCACATAAGGCATTGCGTGCGCGAGGCGCTCCAGACCGACGAGCCGAATCCGAAGATAGAAGAGGCGCTGAAGCTGCTCGAGCGCATGGCGCAGTAGCAAGTCCGGCAGAAGGACGAAGGCGCGCCGCTCCGCGAAGCTTTACGGGGCGGCGCGCGTTTTATGCAGCTGGCGTTTTGTTCAGCTTTTAGTTACAAATTTCCTGTTGACAACAAAGTTTTGCGGTGCTAGGATTTTCACCGTCGGGTCAAACCCGAACAAAAGGAGAGTTTTTGGATAATGAAGCAGTTCGCGGCTTATCAGTTCTTTTTTGGATACTTTTACTTTTTTAGCAACCAAAGCTAAATAAGTGAAGGTGTCTTTTGCTGCGAAACGCTTTTCTCAAAACAAACGGAATCAAGAGAAATCAAAGCCTGCGGTGAATGTACAACTTCACCGCAGGCTTTTTTTATTGGCCGCGTAAGGCGCGGAAAATTTTCAGGAGGGACACAGAGATGATAATAATAGTAAAACCGGACGCTAAGGAAGAACGCATACACGACCTTGTGAAGTGGATAGAGGCGCAGGGGCTGCGCACGCACCTTTCGAAGGGGGATTACACGACGATAATCGGCGTAATCGGCGACATCAGCAAGCTCGACGACGAGCTGCTTTCCGGGCTCGACATCGTCGAGAGCGTGAAGCACGTCTCCGAGCCATTCAAGAACGCCAACAGGAAATTCCATCCGCTCGATTCCGTCGTGAAGGTCGGAGAAGAGCAGATTCCCATAGGCCACGGCAGCTTCGCGATAATCGCGGGGCCGTGCTCGGTCGAGAGCGAGGAGCAGATTATCTCCGTTGCGAAGAGCGTCAAGGCCTCCGGCGCGACGATGCTGCGCGGCGGCGCGTTCAAGCCGCGCACGTCGCCCTACGACTTCCAGGGGCTCAAGGCCGACGGCATCAACCTTCTGCTCGAGGCTAAAAAAGAGACGGGGCTGCCGATAGTCACGGAAATCATGAACGCGAACCATCTGCCGCTCTTCGAGGACGTGGACGTGATTCAGGTCGGCGCGCGCAATATGCAGAACTTCGAGCTGCTGAAGGAGCTCGGCAAGACGCGCAAGCCGATACTCATCAAGCGCGGCCTCGCGAACACGATAAAAGAGCTGCTCATGAGCGCCGAGTACATCATGTCGAACGGCAACGAGAACATAATCCTCTGCGAGCGCGGCATACGCACCTTCGAGACCGCGACGCGCAACACGCTCGACCTCAGCGCGGTATGCGTGCTGCACGAGCTTTCGCATCTGCCCGTGATAGTCGACCCGAGCCACGCGACCGGCGTCGCGCGCTACGTGAAGAGCATGTCGATGGCGGCGGCGGCCTGCGGCGCGGACGGCCTTATTATCGAGGTCCACAACGACCCGCAGCACGCGCTCTGCGACGGCGCGCAGTCGCTGCGTCCGGAGCAGTTCGACGACGTGGTGAAGGCCGTGCGCCGCGTCCGCGCCGCGGCTCTCGCGGAAGATTAAGCTATGGCGGACAAAGTCCGGCTCACGGTAGGAATAGCGGGCCTCGGCCTGATAGGCGGCTCATTCGCACGCGCCTACGCCGCGTGCGGCGCGCGCGTGCTCGGGTACGACGCGGACGCCGCCGTCATGCGCGAAGCTGCAGAGGCCGGAGCCGTTGCGGCGGAGCTGACGAACGAGAACGCGAAGGAATGCGACTTGATTCTCATAGCGTTGTACCCCGCGGCTGCCGTCGAGTATTTGACAAAAACTGCCCCATATCTCCGCGGCTGCGGCTTCGTCGTAGACTGCTGCGGAGTGAAGCGCGCCGTATGCGAAGCGGGCTTCGCCCTCGCGAAGGAGCACGGCTTCCGCTTCCTCGGCGGCCATCCGATGGCGGGGATACAGTTCTCCGGCTTCTCCAACAGCCGCGCGGATATGTTCAAAGGCGCTTCGATGATAATAGTTCCGCCCGCGGAGGGCGTCGCGCCCCTCGTTGAAAAAGCGAAGGAGTTGCTCGCGCCCGCGGGCTTCGGCAGATTTACGATAACGACGGCGGAGCATCACGACGAGATGATAGCCTTCACCTCGCAGATGTGCCACGTGGTCTCGAACGCATACGTCAAGAGCCCGCGCGCTCAGGAGCACGCTGGCTACTCCGCGGGAAGCTACGCTGACCTCACGCGCGTCGCGAAGCTCAACCCGTCTATGTGGACGGAGCTCTTCATCGACAACAAAGATTACCTTATAAATGAAATCAACCTGATGATAAAACATCTCGCGGAATACCGCGAAGCGCTCGAAGCCTCGGACGAGCCGCGCCTTGCCGCGCTTCTCGCCGAGGGCGTCGAATGCGAAAGGAGGGCTGGGAGATGAACGGCAGAACGCTGAGAGTGGCTCTTCCCGGAAGGGAGTACGACATCGAGATAAGGCGCGGCGCGCTCGGCTCGCTTCCCGAAAAGTGCCGCGAACTGATGCCGAAGGCGGAGCGCGTCTTCGCCGTCACCGACGAGACCGTCGGCGGAATTTACGGCGCGCGCATGGTCTCTTCGCTCGAAGCCGCGGGCTATAAGGTCCGCCTGCACGTCGTGCCGGCGGGCGAGGAGTCGAAGTCGCCGGAGAAGCTTGTCGAAATATGGGAGGCTATGGCGGCCTTCGGCTTCACGCGCAGCGACGCGGTAGTCGCGCTCGGCGGCGGCGTGGTCGGAGACCTCGCTGGCTTCGCCGCGGCGACGGTGCTGCGCGGCGTGAATTTCATACAGGTCCCGACGACGCTGCTCGCGCAGGTCGATTCGTCCGTCGGCGGCAAGGTCGGCATAGATTTGAAAGCGGGGAAGAACCTCGCCGGGGCCTTCTGGCAGCCGAAGGGCGTGCTCATCGACCCGGACTGCCTCGAAACGCTGAGCGACGGTACCTTCTCCGACGGCATGGCGGAGGTCATAAAATACGGCTGCATCCGCGACGCGGCGCTCTTCCGCCGGCTCGCGGCGCTCGGCGGCAGAGATGGCGTCATGTCTGAAATCGAGGACGTAATCTACACCTGCTGCGACATCAAGCGCGCGCTCGTAATGGAGGACGAACGCGACACCGGCGCGCGCATGATACTGAATTTCGGACACACGCTCGGCCACGCCTACGAGCTTGCCGGCGGCTACAAAAGATGGACGCACGGACAGGCCGTCGCCGCGGGCATGGTCTCCGCCGCGCGGATCGGAACGGCGCTCGGAGCCACGCCGCGCGAGACAGAAGCGCAAATTAGAGAGATACTCGAACAATATAAACTGCCCGAAAAAATCGAATGCCCGTCCGAGATTATGCGCGAGGCCGTGTCGCTCGACAAGAAAGGCTCGGGCTCGTCGGTCCGGCTGATTCTTCTGAAGGAGCTCGGCGAGGCTGAGATTTTCCCGATTGAACGCGAGCGGCTGCTCGCGCTGGCGGAGGACGTGAGATGAGGATTCTTATAAAGCCGCGTCCGCTGTTCGGCAGCGTGACGCCTCCGCCGAGCAAGAGCATGGCGCACAGGACGCTGATATGCGCGGCGCTCGCCGACGGAAGCTCCGTAATATCAAATCTTCATTTCTCCGACGACGTCAAGGCGACGCTGAAGAGCCTCAAATGCATCGGCGCGAGCTGGCGGCGCATAGACAGCAAAATCATCGAAGTAACGGGCACGGCGGGACGCGGAGCCGACGGGACGCAGCTTTTCGAGTGCGGCGAAAGCGGCTCCACGCTGCGCTTCTTCATCCCGATAGCGCTGGCGCTCTACGGACACGGCCGCTTCACCGGCATGGGCCGCCTTATGAAGCGGCCGCAGGGGCCGTATCTCGACCTCTTCATGGAGAAGGGGATAAATTTTTCCTACGCGAAGGAAACGCTTGAAGTTTCCGGCAAGCTTACGCCGGGCGAATATCTGATGCGCGGCGACGTGTCAAGCCAGTTCTTTAGCGGCCTGCTCTTCGCCCTGCCGCTGCTCTCCGGCGACTCGGCGCTCGCGGCCTCGACGAGGCTAGAATCGCTGCCCTACGTCGATATGACGAGGGGCGCGCAGGCGAAGGCCGGAGTCGAGATAGAGGGCGGAAACGGAAGCTACGCGATACGCGGCGGACAGAGCTACGCGCCGTTCAGCGCCTCCGTCGAGGCCGACTGGTCGCAGGCGGCCTTCTGGATGATGGCGAACGTGCTCGGCTGCGGCATAAGGATCAGGGGCATGGACGACGCTTCTATGCAGGGCGACCGCGCGCATGGATTAGCCATCGCGGAGACCCTTGCCGATAAAGAATTGAAAAACGTTGAAATCGACATATCCGACTGTCCGGACCTTCTGCCGCCCGCGGCGGCTGCTGCGGCTGTGCGCGGAGAGGGCATGGTGACGAGCTTCCGCAACGCGGCGCGGCTGCGCATGAAGGAGAGCGACAGGCTTTCCTCGGTCACGTCCGTCATCAACGCGCTCGGCGGCTGCGCGGTCGA
>UQVV01000045.1 GCA_900544635.1 uncultured Cloacibacillus sp.
ATGACGCTCTATAAGTATCAGATTTACAACAACGGCGCCGTCAGCGGCGCGTCCAACGTAGGCGGCCTCATCGGAAACAATGCCCAAGAAAACGGCAAGGCCGGCGGCCTCTATGCGGCGTACAACACCGGCACTGTATTTGGAACTGGAAATAACGTCGGCGGCATCGTAGGTACAAACGCCGGAACGGTCAGCTCCGTATTCAATACGATAATGACAGCCGACGGACAGAACCAGCTCGTCTCCGGCACGTCCAACGTCGGAGGCATAATCGGGAGCAATACCGGAGCTCTGAAAGACGCCTACAACACGACCGGCGTCAAGCTTACCGGAGGAGCAAGCGCAAACGCAGCCATCGGCAGCGGCGTAGGAGAAAACTGCGGCACTATAGAGAACGTCTACGCGACAAACACGGACGGTAAACTGATAGGCTCAAACAGCGGCGCTGCAGCAAACGTATACACCTTTGCGGCCGGCGACGGCTCTGCGGAATACATCTCCGGCGGCTCGCAGAAGCAAAGCGGCAGCTACGGAGGATTCGGCTTTGGAACGGCGTGGAAGAACTACGACGGCTGGTCGACGCCGATGCTGAAGGTGTTCCTGACTCAGGCCGGATACAGCGCGGACACGGAGCTCGTGCAGACCGGCTATCCGATGAGCCTGCCCATCAAGGACTACGTCGTCGCGGGCGACAACCTCATAGCCTACGACAACGCAAACGCCCTGCTCGTGGCGCTCGCGAATACGGAGCTCGGCGAGGACTATCTCGCCTTCTACTCTACGCAGATTGCGGCGAGCGGCGAGGGCGCGCTCTTCAACCCGAACAACCTCGGCTACGACATCGACGTGAGGTACAGCATCGTACCGCTCTTCGAGCACAACACCGGCTACCTGCACTGGCTGCACCGCGGCGGCGACCGCGAGCGGAATTTCCGCGAGCGCAAGGCGGAGATATATTTCCACGAGGGCGGCATGGTTCACGAAGAAACTCTGTAACTCACGGCGTACCAACCTCCGGGCCGTCCGTCCCGCGGGCGGGCGGCCTTTTCGAAAAACAGGCGGCGGAGGCGGAATCCCCGCCCCGCCGCTTTGATTTCCGTAAGCGCGGACGGCGTGAGCCCGTAGTTTGAAACACCTGATATTTTTGTCGCGCCCCGCGCGGGCGCGTGAGTTGAAACGCTTATGTTGCACGCAGGCGCTTTACGGGGCCGGAGCGGCTTTACCGCCGCTCCGGTTTTATAGTGATGATACGTACAAAGGAATACGGACGCCTCGTCATGCCGGGCTTGACCCGGCATCCAGCGTCTTTGAATACCGTCAAGCAGCGAAATCCGGAGCCGCCGGCTCCAGCGTCGGAGCGCTGGGCGACGAAGTGCCGTTTTTTCTTCTGAAGTTGAGCCGCCTTATTCTGCGGCGCGCCGTTCGCGCCCTTATGGTATATAATTTTTTAGACGCGCGCGGACGCGCGGCGAATTTTTTGATATCTGCGTAAGGGGATGAGGCGATGGGAACGCCGCTTGAGAGGGCCGCGGCCTCCGTCTTTATGATACTTCTGGGTTACGCGCTGAAACGCGCGGGATTTTTTTCAAAAAGCGACGCGGACACGGTAGCGAAGCTCTGTCTGAATATCACGCTGCCCGCCGCGATCATCACGGGCTTCGGCAGCTATAAGCAGGATTTTTCGCTCTTCGCCGTGATCGCGCTCGGCGCGGTCTGCAACGCCGTCGTGCTTGGCGTGTCGTGGTTCATGTCGGTGCGTTCGACGCGGCGCGACAAGATTTTCCACATGTTCGCGCTGCCTGGCTACCAGATAGGGACCTTCACTCTGCCATACATCGGCGGCGCGCTCGGCCCCTACGGCATCCTCGTCACCTGCATGTTCGACATGGGGAACGCGCTCTTCGCCTGCGGCGGGACTTACGCGCTCGTCTCCGCGATGCCGTCGCTCGGCAGCGAGGCGCGGCCGACGATGAAGGAGTTCGTGAAGCGCGTTTTTTCGACGGTTCCGTTCGTCGTCTACATCGTCGCGCTCGTATGGGTGACCTTCATCAGCGGCGTGCCGCGCTGCATAGTCGCGCTCGCGGAGCCGATTGGCGCGGCGAACTCGTTCGCTGCGATGTTCATGATAGGCCTTATGATAGAGATTAAGACGAAGGGCGCGGAGCTGTGGACGGTGTTCTCCACGCTCGCGGTGCGCTACGCCGCATCCGCCGCGCTCGCGCTGCTTTTCTACTTCTACACGCCGTTCCCGCTCGTCACGCGCCAGATTCTTGCGCTGGTCGTCTTCTCGCCGGTCTCGGCGCTCTGCCCCATCTTCACCGAAAAATGCGGCGGCGACACCGGCATGGCGGGCTTCGCGGGCTCTATCTCAATCGTCATAAGCGTGATAGCGATGACCGCCTGCATGGCGGTCATGGGGATTTAGCGGCGGCGGCGCACAAGTCCGTCGCGCATTCACACAGCCTCACGTTTCATGCGGGAGGCCCCGGCCGGAAAATTGCCGGGGCGACATAGGGTCTATGTCATTCCGGCAGTCTTCTGGCCGGAATCTCCGCGGCGGACACAAGAGACGGCGGCGCGAGGTTCGCCCCGCGTCGCCGTCTCTATTTAATCAACTGTTTTTAATATCTCGACTGGTAGACGGTTATTTCGCAGCTCGCGTTTGTGTTGTCCGTCGTCGATAGCTTTATCTTCGCAGTGCGGCTTTTGCCCGTGTCGTTGCGGTCGATGTCGAGGTGCATATAGTTGTCGCCGCCGTTTGTGCCGATATGCACATCGTCAACACTGCACCACGTTCCGCCTTCAGAGACTTCCGCCTTCCATGCGTGACACGTGCCTACGTCTACAAGCTTGGTTTGCTCAGCGGCGTTGACATCGACGCTGTTCGCCGCTATGAGCGGCGGCTTTATCGCGTCGAAGGGGACATAGAAGGTCGTCGTGTCGGTCATGTAATCCCAGTGAGAGGCGGCGTCAGTCCTTATCCAGAAGGCGTAGCGTTCGCTGGAGGACTGTCCGCTTACCCACTTGAAGCTGAATTTGAAGCCCGTGACGGCGTCGCGCGCACCCGGCGCAATCTGCCACGTCCACTGGTTCACTGGCGAGAAGAGGCTTCTGGAGGCGATGGGCGGCTCTTTGAACTTGTTGTAGGACATGAAGGGATGTCCCGTGGTCTGCGGGCGCGAGAAGGAATACGTCCACGCCGCGCGCTTTGCGCCGCCCAGCCCCTGCGAGCGGTTTTCCACCTGGCAGTCGGAGACGGTGGAGCTTTTTTCATAGCTGAAGCCGCCGCCCGCGCTGAGCCCGCCCGACGCAGCCAAGCCGGAGAAGCCGAAGTTTCCTCCGAAGCTGAACGAAGCGCCCTCGCTTTCCGAGGTCGAGCCTATCGAGCTGTCGGGCTTCGGCACGAGGAGCTCCGCGTTGTTTGTAATTTCCGCACCTTTTTCGTCGACGAGCCAGTTGTCGAAGGAGTAGGAGACGGTATATCCCCATACGAGCGCCGGATAACTGTCCGTCGGGCTGTTGCTTATGCCGTAAACGCCGGAGGGGTTGAGCTGCGCGGACTGCTTCACAAAGTACCAGTCCGTGTCGCGCTCTTCATCGCCGCCCGCCGCGTTGTACGTATGGCAGGCGTAAACGTCGACAAAAATCTTAAACATATGTCCGTGTACCGTAGATGCGTCGAAGGTCTTGCGGTACATCCGCGATATTTTTTTGAGGTCGTCTCCCGCAGCGTTGGAGGCGTTGAGCGCTTTGGCGACGGCCTGTTTTTCCGCCGCCGTTTCCGCGGCCTGTATGTCGGTCGAGAAGAGCCACTCGATTATGCTTTCCGCCATCACGCGGTCGAGCTCGGCTTCGTCCTCGACGGTTATCAAGTCTTCAAAAAGTATATCGTTGACGATTGTATCCGTCGGGAAGTCGACGCCTGCGTCCTCTAAGTCCTCTTTTGTCACCGGATTCCAATCTTTATCTACGACCATGAATGTGCCGTCGCCGTTCGGCCTAAGCTCCCAGCCGAATTCCGCGAGCTCATGTTCCCGCGCCGCCATCTCTTCGAGGTCTTCTGCCGTCGGCTCGGGGTTGCCGGCGATTTCGAGATATTTGTCCACGCTCACTTCGACGCAGATGTCGCCGCTTGTTACATCGTCGATATCCGCGCTCGTCGGTATCTTGTAATCTATCTCTTCCAGTTCTTCCAGTTCGTCCTTCGGCACGGATATGTATATCGTCTCCGGCTCTTTATTCACCAGCTCGGGCTCTTCAACGGCGAGGGTCGTGTAGCTCAGCACGTCGCCGTCGATGTTCTTGATGCCGAAGAATTCTACGTAGTCGTAGGCCGGCAGCTGCGTGCCGTCTTCGCTTTCGCCGCTCTCGGGCATGACGAAGTTCGGCTCGAACCCCATTGCCTCAAGGAATTCGTTGACTTCGTCCGCGGTCGCGTGCTCTATGCCGACGGCGTAGCCCGCTTCGAATACGCGGCGAGCGTCGTCCGCGGTCTGGTCGTCTATGCCCTCGCCGTCCTCGCATGAAATGAGGAGCGGCGCGTCCGTCTGTCCGCCGTACGGCGCGCAGCAGGCGAGCGTGTAGAGCGCGTCCGCTAAGCCGCCGTGCAGCTCGCCCGCGACGTAGAGCTTCTCGCGTGCCGTGCCGTCGGAGCCTCCGCCGCAGCCGCCAGCCGCCGCGACGAGCGCCGCAAGCAGCAGAGAGAGGCAGCAGTTTTTGAGTTTTTCCTTTGTAAAAAGCCTGCCCATTGAGTCACGTTCCTTTCCGTCAGTTGGAGTGTACGCCAAGTTTTTGATACGGTTCGGCAATCTTTTGATTTTCGATTATATTATATATTTTTTACCGCGCGGCGCGACGGAGGGGATTTACGGGTTTTCCGCTGCGCAGGGCGGTATGCTGCGTTTTACGCCGCGAGCGAAAAGGCCGGCGTTTTGCGTGCCGGCCCGTCTTTTGCGTTATTCAAAAAGTTCCGCCCTAGCGTCTTGGCAGGCGCCCCTCCTCGGGCAGGTATTTCATCGGGTCGAGCGGAGTCCCTTTCGCGTTGCGCAGCTCGAAGTGAAGGTGGTTGCCCGTCGCGCGTCCCGTGCGGCCCACGGCGGCGATTTTGTCGCCCTGTTTGACGTGCTGGCCTACTTTTACGTAGTTCGCGGAATTGTGCGAGTAGAGCGACCATAGGCGGCCTCCGTGGTTTATCACGATGACGCGGCCGTAGCCGCGAAAACCCGGGCCGTTGTTGGAGACTACTTCGACGACGCCGTCGAGCACGGCGTATATCGGCGTGCCGCGCGGCGCGCTCATGTCTACGCCAGTGTGGCGGCGGCCAGTCCGTTTTATGCCGCGGCCCAGCTTGCCGGTGCGCAGCGGCCATATTACCTCCTGGACGATGTCGGGCGCGCCGCCGGAGAGCATTACTTCGCGGTCCCACGCGCCGCCGTCCGGTGAGGCGAGCTTGCGTATCGCCGTTTCGAGCGGATCTTCCTGGAATTCCTGATAGTCTATGCCGGCGGCCGAGGCCGAGGCGGCGAGAGCCGCCGTAATCATCAATGCGGCGGCGAATATTTTCAGCTTCATATCTTATCCATCAGCGAGAGCATTTCGTCCATTATCAGCGGATCGTATTTACCGCCGCGCGTTTTCAGCGAATGGTCGGCTCCCTCTATCGCGTAGAATTTTTTGCGCTCGTCGGGTATTTTTATCGAGCCGAGGAGCGAGCGGCAGGCTTCCTCGGTGAATACGGCGTCTTCGGTGCCGCGGAAGGCGAATACTTCGCCCGCGCGGACGTGGTCGACCATGTCTGGCGCAACTGTGGAGCGCAGGGTCGAGAGTATGGGCATCGGCATCATTACGCTTTCGGCCTCGGGCGTCGCGGTGAGGCCGGTGCCGGAGAGTATGAGGCGGTCTGCATGCACGTCGGGCAGGCAGGCGAGCAGCAGCGCGATGATGCCGCCGAGCGAGAAGCCCCATATCCAGAGCTTCGCGGGCTTCTGCGCGAGCACCAGGTTGAGCGCCGCGAGGCAGTCGTCGTGCTCTTCGCCGAAAGTTTTGCCGCCGAAGGACTCTTCTATCCATGCCAGCGGCTGGTCGCCGCATTCCTCGCGGCTGACGGAGACGCGGCTGGTTTCGCAGAGCCACGGCGTGACGCCGCGCGCGGCGAGGATTTCCGCGAGGTGTCGGAATTTGTTCCGGTGTCCGAGGTTGGCGCTGCTGTGTACGCCGTGGAGCAGCAGCGCGTGCGTGCCGTCGGGGCTGTCGGGGAAGAGGCGGCTTACGCGCACGCCGGTATCGCCGAAGGCCGAGGGGAGCGTCGTTATTTCGTCTTTGAATCCGCAGTCCATAATAAAAAACGAAGAAGGGGGAAAGCCCCCTTCTTCGAGCGATTGTCTCCGTTATTTGCCCTGGTGCGCGGCGAGGGCGCAGGCAGTGGCGATTGAGAGGAGCTTCGTCTCGGGCGAGTCGGCGCGGCTCGTGAGGATGACGGGCGCCTTGGCTCCGAGGACGATGGCCGCGGTCTTGTTCTCCGCGAAGTAGACTATCGACTTCGCGAGGATGTTTCCGGCCTCGATGTTCGGCACGTGGAGGATGTCCGCGTAGCCCGCGACTTCGGACTTGATGCCCTTGTGCTCGGCCGAGTGCGGCGAGACGGCGTTGTCGAGCGCGAGCGGGCCGTCGATGACGCAGCCCTTGATCTGTCCGCGGCGGTTCATCTGCGTGAGCAGCGCGGCGTCGATGGTCGGCGGCATGTCGGGGTTGACTACCTCGACGGCGGCGAGAGCGGCGACCTTCGGGCAGGCGACGCCGAAGGCGTGCGCGAGCTCGACGACGTTCTTGACGATGTCGACCTTGACCTTGATGTCGGGATACATGTTGAAGGCGGGGTCGGAGACGAAGAATATGCGGTCGTAGCCCTTGACCTGGTGGATGTAGACGTGGGAGAGGGTCTTTCCGCTGCGGAGGCCCTTTTCCTTGTTGAGGACGCCGCGCAGGAAGTTCGCGGTGGCGACCATGCCCTTCATGACTATCTGGGCCTGACCGGTCGAGACGAGCTCGACGGCCTTGAGCGCCGCGGCGGCTTCTCCGCCCTTCTCGTCGACTATCTCGTAGTTGGCGAGGTCTACGCCGAGCGAAGCGGCGACTTCCTTAATCTTGTCCTCGTCGCCTACGAGGACGGCGTTGGCTATTCCGGCCTTGCGGGCGCTTTCGACGGCCTCCATGACCTCGGCGTCTTCGGCGCGCGCGACGCTGATCTTCTTCGGGCCTACCGCCCTCGCGTACTCGAGAAGCTGATCAAGATTGCGAATCTGTTCCATATCGATAATGACCTCCCTGTGGTTTTGCGGCCCCGCCGGGGCCTTCGTTTATCTGTTTCCCTCTGCAATTATACACGGAATTTTCGAGTTGCCGCGTCTTTTTACGCAATTTCCTAGGATTTTACTCCGAGCGAAATTATCAGCGTGAAGGCCTTCTCGGGCGGGATGTCGAGATACTCTATGTCGCGCTCGTCGAAGAAGAGGACGAAGCCCGTCGTCGGGTTCGGCGAGGTCGGCACAAAGACCGTGACGCGCGCCGTGCCGTCTGGCATTTCCTCGCGCTTCGAGACGAACGCTATGACGTAGCCCTTGCCGACGGGTATCTTCACCGTGCCGAGGTAGCTAGAACCGCCGCTCGCCGTGAAGGTCTGCAAAATGTCGCGGAACGTAGCGTACCAGCCGCCGATTACGGGAATCTTCGTGATGACGAGCTGCTCCAGCAGGCTAAGCAGCGAACGCTCGCGCCGCCGCAGCTTGCGCCCGATGTAGACGAGCAGGCAGACGAGGAATACGATGATGAGCGCCGTCGAGCGGCGCGACTGCGTGAAGCCGAAGATGAGCGCGCCGAACATCTCGCATAGATAGATAAGATAGTAAAAGACGAATACGAAGAGCGCGAGCGGCAGCAGAGCGACGCAGCCGAGAAAAAAGTCGCGCCCCAGCGTCCGCAGGAAGCCCGCCTCTCCGCCCTTTTTCGTATTTTCCCCTTCGTCCGCCATGACGCGCCTCCGATGCTTGTCAACCGCCCCCGCGCGCGTTATCCTATCGGGAGAAACGCTTTAGGAGGAAGCAGAGATGAAGTCCGACAGAAACTGGGTATATTTCATCACCCGAATCATCGTCACGATATATTTTACACTCTATCACCGCCTCTCGGTATACGGGAAGGAAAAGATACCGCGTGACCGCCCCGTGATAATCGCCTCGAACCACGCGAGCTACCTCGACCCGCCGGTCGTCGGCTACGCATTCTTCCCCGGCTACCTCAAATTCATCGCGTGGGACAAATTGTTCAGCTTCAGGCCCTTCGGCGCCTTCCTGCGCGCGATGGGCTCCGTCCCCGTGTCGCAGCAGGACAAGAACAGCTCCGCGGCGCTGCTGCGCCTCGTCATGGGCTTCATCAAAGAGGGCTTCAACGTATTCATCTGCCCCGAGGGGCACCGCACCGAGGACGGACGGCTCCAGCCGCTCGAGGGCGGCGTCGCGATAATGGCGCTCAAGACCGGCGCGCCCGTCGTCCCGACATACGCGGCGGGCACGTGGCGCGCGCTCGCGCCGCACATGCGCTTCCCGCGGCCATGCAAGCTCACCGTCACATTCGGCGACCCGATAGACCCCGCGCAGCTCCCCGAAGGGCTGAACGAAAAAGAAAAGCGCCGCTACATCCTCGATAAAATCGAGGAATTCTACAAAGAGCAGGACGCGATAGACAAGGCGAAGCACCCGCTGCCCGAGCGCGGCGCGGCGTAAAAGCGCGCGGCGCGGTATAATCTACAAAACGTCATTCCGTTCCCGGGGAAGCGTCCGCGGGCAGGGAAAAGCGCGGCACAGAAACAGACGGGCCTTTTCTCTGGAAGAAAAGGCCCTTTTTATATACGGAGGGATGAACACATGGAGGAAAACAGAATCGGCGTCGCCGCCATAATCATCGACAACCCCGACAGCGTGCAGGAGGTCAACGAAGCGCTCCACAAATTCAGCCGCCTCATAGTCGGCCGCCTCGGCATCCCGTACCGCGAGCGCGGCGTCGCCGTCATCTCCGTCGTCCTCGACGGCACGACCGACGACATCAGCGCGCTCACGGGCAAACTCGGAAAAATCAGCGGCGTCACCGTAAAGGCCGCCGTCTCGAAAAAGTAAAGGAGGCCGCGCGAAATGGCGCTCACCGACACACCGCGCTCCAACCGCCTGCACATAGCCTTCTACGGACGGCGCAACGCCGGGAAGTCGAGCCTCATAAACCTCGTCACGGGCCAGCAGACCGCGCTCGTCTCCGAGCACGCCGGCACGACCACCGACCCCGTCATAAAAAGCATGGAGCTGTTGCCGCTCGGCCCGATAGCGGTAATCGACACCGCGGGCCTCGACGACGAAGGCGACCTCGGCGCGCTGCGCATAGGCCGCTCGAAAGAGATGATGGACAGGACAGACCTAGCCGTCCTCGTCATAGCCGCCGACACCGCGGGCGACACGTCGCGCGAACGCGAGTGGCTCGCCGAGCTGCGCGCGCGCAAAACCGCCGTAATAGGCGCGCTCAACAAAACGGACAAGCTCACGGCGGAGGAAGCCGAAGCGCTGCGCGCGAAGCTCGAAGCCGAGCTCGGCGTACCCTTCGCGGCAGTATCCGCGAACGACAAAACATGCCGCGCCGCCCTGCTCTCCGCCATCGTCAAACACGCCCCCTCAGACTTCGAAGCCCCCGCGCTCACGGGCGACCTATACGAGCCCGGCGCGAAAATCGTCCTCGTCGCGCCGCAGGACATCCAGGCCCCCAAGGGCCGCCTCATACTGCCGCAGGTGCAGGTCATCCGCGACATCCTCGACAACGGCGGCAGCGCATTCGTCTGCACCGCGGACCGCTTCCGCGAAACGCTCGACGCGCTCAGAGAACCGCCCGCGCTCGTAATCACAGACTCGCAGGTATTCAAGCTCGTCGACGAAATACTTCCGCGCGAAGTGCCGCTCACCTCGTTCTCCATAATCATGGCGCGCGCCAAGGGCGAGCTCTCCGTCTTCATCGAAGGCGCGAAGGCGATAGAAAAACTCGGCCCGCACGACAAAGTGCTCATAGCCGAAGCCTGCACCCACGCGCCGCTCAACGAGGACATCGGCCGCGAAAAACTCCCGCGCTGGCTGCGCACGAAAGCCGGGCAAACCCTCTCCGTCGACATCTGCGCCGGCCCCGACTTCCCGAAAAACCTCCGCGACTACGCGCTCATCCTCCACTGCGGCGGCTGCATGTTCACCCGCAAACAGCTCATGTCCCGCATAATCGAAGCCCGGGAAGCCAACATCCCCATAACCAACTACGGCGTGGCAATAGCCCAGCTCAACGGCATCCTCGACAGGGTGACGGAGGTTTTTAGGAAATAACGGCGCGCAAAGAAAATCGGGAA
>UQVV01000046.1 GCA_900544635.1 uncultured Cloacibacillus sp.
CTCCGTACTATGGACTCCGGCGCCACCCCCAGCAAAGAGGCGGCGGCAAAAGCGGAGCAGAAGGCCGTCAAGAGGCCGACGGCGCGGCGCGTCCGCGCGGATGAAGAGCCTCGCTTCCTGCTGACGGGGAAAATATTCTGCGGCGAATGCGGATCCGCCATGATAGGCAGTAGCGCGAAGGGCCATCTCTACTACCGCTGCAACAAACGCTGCGCGACCGGCGGCACTGATTGCTCTATGCCGTACTTCCCGGCCGGCGAGCTGGAGCAGACCGTAGTTGAGACCATTAAGCGCGAGCTGTGCGACAAGGCCCGACTAAAAGCTTTCTACGACGAGTATAAAAATGCCCCAAGAGAGGACAATTCCGATAAGGCCAAGGAAGCCGCAAAAATAGAGAAAGCCATAGAAAAAAGACGGCGCGAGAAAAAGCGCGTCCTTGAGCTGCTCGTCAAGGGAACCATCGAAGAAGACGACGCGAAGCCGTTGCTCCAGCAAGCTGCGCGCGATATTCAGGTGCTGGAGGGCCAGCTCTCCGACCTCCGCTCGACGATAAGCAGCTCATTCGAGTTCCGCTCCTTCGACGAGTTCTACCAGATTGTCAGCGAGACGATGCCGCTGGCAAACTCCGCCATAGGTTTAATCGACGCCTTCGTGTTGCGCGTGGACGTATTCAACGACCACCTGCATATAACGCTGGTGATAGAGCAATCCATAGACATAAAAAAAGACGTGCCCTCATTGGACACGTCGGTTTGTTGGGTTAAAGATGGTGTCAAGGAGGGGAATTGAACCCCTATGGGCTAGTGCCCACTAGATCCTGAATCTAGCGCGTCTACCAGTTCCGCCACCCTGACGCCTCAACGCATGAGATTTTATCAGCTGCGCGGCGTTTTGGCAAGGCTTTGGGCGAGTTTTTTGCGCGGCGGAGTTTGTTTTTTCACGACGTTTTTGCTCACTTTTGATTAGACAGAATTAAACAAAAGAGCTGCGCACAAAGTCCCCGTTCTTACATTTATGTTAGAATTTAGATATTGGGGAGGGCGCGGGGCTACGTTCCGCCGCGCCTTAAAAAATTGAATAAAAATCGGAGGGATTTGTGTGAGAATCATGCAGGTGAACGCTGAGAAATGCGTTCAGTGCGGCGTGTGCATGGAATCGTGCTCGACCGCATATTTCAAGGAAAATTCACGCGAGCTTTCAAGGGTCCAGGTCAACGATTTCGCCGGTTTCCCGAATATCAATATCTGCACGCAGTGCGGCGCGTGCATCGCCGTCTGCCCGACGCAGGCGCTCGAGCGCGACGCGAACGGCGTCGTCCAGGTGCGCAAGGACAAGTGCACCTCTTGCCTGATGTGCGTCGGCTTCTGCCCGTCGGCGAGCATGTTCTTCAACGGCGACAAGCAGACGGAGCCGTTCAAGTGCATAGCCTGCGGCATCTGCGCGCGGAAGTGCCCGACCGGGGCGCTCGAGATTATCAACGTGCCCGCGAAGGCATAGAAGGAGGAGATTTTTATGGCTAACGCTCCGATGAAGGTTCTTGCGGAATGGTCGTATGAACCGGCGAAGATTCATCACGGCTATTCCAAGGAGACGCTTTATATAGGGCTCGGCAACAAGGACGGGAATTACAAGTTTGAGAAGCGCCCCGTCTCCGAGGATATGATAGAGAAGTTCACTGGCGGACGCGGCTTCGGCCTCAAGCTGCTCTGGGACGCGGTTACGGAGAATACCAAGTGGGACGACCCGGAGAACGAAATCGTCATAGCGGGCGGCCCCTTCTGCGGCATCACGCAGTATCCGGGCACGGGAAAGTGCTATTCCGTATTCCTTTCCCCCGCGACTAAGCAGACCTACAACAGCAACGCGGGCGGATATTTCGCGCCGTTCCTCAAGTTCGCCGGCTTCGACGCTCTGGAGCTCCAGGGCAAGGCCGACCGTCCCGTCGTAATTTTCATCGACGGCGACAATTACAAGATAACCGTTTACGAGTCCACGCTCGAGGACCCGAATGCCTACGCCGTGTCTGAGGACCTTCACGAGTATTTCGCGAAGGACGAGGCGGACAAGCGCACGATATCCGTCATTTCGACGGGCATGGCGGCCCGCACGAGCTATTGGTGCGGAATGAACTTCAGCTTCTACGACGTGCGCCGCAAGGCCGTTCGTCTGAAGCAGGCCGGACGCGGCGGCGGCGGCACCGTGCTCTGGGACAAGAACGTCGCGGCGCTCGTAGTGAAGCGCACGCACTTCACGGGCCTCGAGAACGACCCTGTGGACGTGAAGGCCATCCAGCGCTGCGGCGCGAGCATCCACAAGCGCATCCACGACCTCGACGACAAGCAGAGCAAGATGCGCTCGGTCGGGACGGCGCACCTTATGGAGATAATGGACGCCTACGACCTTCTTCCGGTCAACAACTACAAGTTCGGACGCCACAAGGACATCGACAACGTCAGCTCCGACGCATACAAAAAGCTCTTCACGCAGGGAATGGCGGACGGCTGCTGGTACGGCTGCTCGATGGCCTGCGCGAAGGCCGTCGACCACTTCCCGCTCCAGACCGGGCCGTGGAAGGGCAGAGAGGTCATCGTAGACGGCCCCGAGTACGAGACGGCCGCGGGGCTCGGCTCGAACCTCGGCATCTTCGACCCGTACTGGACGATAGAGGCCAACTTCTACGCCGACCACTACGGCCTCGACACGATATCGCTCGGCACCGGCCTCGCCTTCGTCTGCGAGTGCTTCGAGCTCGGCCTTATCAATAAGGAGAACACGCACGGCCTCGACCTCAACTTCGGCCAGAAGCACGACATCATGGAGCTCATCCACCGCATCGCGCGCGGGGCGGACGAGTTCGCGATAGCCTGCGGCCACGGCGTCGAGCAGGCGCGCGAGCACTTCGCGAAGGAATACGGCGCGGACATGGAGACGATGATGAAGATAGGAATGGTCTGCCAGGGGCTCGAAGCCTCCGAGTACCGCTGCCAGGAATCCATCGCGCAGTGGGGCGGCTACTTCCTTACGCTCAAGGGGCCGCAGCACGACGAAGCGTGGCTCATCTTCATGGACATGGTCAACAAGCAGCTGCCGACCTACGAAGACAAGGCGGAGGCGCTCTTCTTCTTCCCGAACTTCCGTCTCTGGTTCTCGCTCCAGGGGCTCTGCAAGCTTCCGTGGAACGACATCGAGCCCGCCGACAACGGCATGAAGTACAAGGGCATCGAAGCCGCCAAGGTTCCCGAGCACATCCAGAACTACCTCGACATCTACGAGGCCATCACCGGCAAGCATCTGACGCGCGACGGCCTCATCGAGCAGTCTGAGAAGGTCTACAACTTCGAGCGCATATTCAACCTGCGCATGGGCAAGGGTACGGCGAAGTACCACGAAGCGCCGGACCGCGGCCTCGGCCCCGTCTGGGAGGACGAGTGGAACGCGCGTCCCGACTACTTCGACGGCAAGCTCAGGGAGTTCGGCGAGAGCACCGAGGGCCTCAGCGTCCGCGAGAAGATAGACCTGCTCCAGAAGCACCGCCGCGAGCAGTGGGAGATGCTCAAGATGGCCGTCTACAAGCGCCGCGGCTGGAACAAGAACGGAATCCCGACGCTCGAGACGGCGCACCGCCTCGGCATAGACTATCCCGACGTCGTCGAGCTTCTGAAAAAGCATCTGAAGCCGGAGGACGAATTCGAAGCGTAACGAAGGAGGAGGCCGCATGATAACCGTCAACGGAGATCCGTTTCCGTGGAGAGAGGGGCTCACAGTCAGCGAAGTGATGAAGGAAAAGAACTTCAAGTTCCGCCTCATCTCCGTCTGGGTCGGAGACAACTTCATCGACAAAGAGCGCTACGCGGAAGTCAAGATTCCGGACGGAGCGGACGTGCAGGTCATTCACAACATCAGCGGCGGCTAAGCGCGCCGCGCATGAAAGTACGGCGGGCCGGAGACATCCGGCCCGTTTTTCGTATTTCGGCCCGTTCGGAGGCCGTTTCGCGCGAAAAAACCTTTTATATCTAAGCATAAAGATATAGTCCTCTCCGTCGCGGCATATTTGTATCTCTGCATAATCATTTCGCGGTTCCGCTTTAACCTTTTTACTACGCGCCCAAAATGTGATATTGTACAGATGTTACAAAATTCACATCCGAAAGGTCGTGCTGCAATGGACAACAACAAAGTCAGTTGGGTCAATGTCATCAAGTTCGCGGGCGCAGTCATCGCGTTCTTGATCGGCGCCGGTTTCGCCACCGGTCAGGAAGTCCTCCAGTATTTCGCCGGGTACGGGTATGAAGGGCTGCTCGTCGGAGCTTTCGTTCTCATCTGCTTCGTCTATCTCTGCTCCAGCTTCATGTGCGCGGGGTATGACGAGCACTTCCCGAACACGAACGATATCTACCGCTACTACTGCGGCAAGTATATCGGCGGCTTCTACGATTATTTCTCCATCGCGTTTATTTACATGTCGTACATAGTCATGCTCGGAGGAGCCGGCGGAACCTTCAACCAGTACTACCACCTTCCCCCCGCGTACGGCGCGATCTTCATGCTCGTAGTCTCCGTCGGCGTCGTCATCCTCGGCCTCGGTAAGATAGTCGACGTCATCGGCTCCATCGGACCGATCATCGTACTCATCGCGCTCGGCGTCGGCGCCGGAGCGATAATCACGAACCCCGGCGGCATTGCGGACGGCGTCGCGCTCATCAACTCCGGCACGCTCGACCCCGAAAAGTTCATCCGCGTCGGAAGCAACTGGTTCATGTCCGGATTCTCCTACGTCGGCTTCTGCCTCCTCTGGCTCGCGGCCTTCTGCGCGGCTATGGGAACGAAGGCCAACAGCAAGAAGGAAGCCGTCATCGGCGCGACGCTCGGCGCGACCGGATTCGTCGCGGGCGCGCTCGTCCTCGCCTTCGGTCTTCTCACCCACTTCGAAGCGCTCTACGCCTCCGACATTCCGTCGCTCATCCTTGCGGAATTCCTCTGGCCGCCTCTCGCCTCGATATTCTCCGTCGTAATCCTCGCCGGTATCTTCACGACCGCAGTCCCGCTCCTCTGGACCGTCTCCGCGAGATTCGCCCAGGAAAAGACGACGAAGTTCTACGCCCTCACGGCGGGCCTTGGCGCGATAGCCTGCTTCGTAGCGCTCATGCTGCCCTTCCGCAAGATCGTCAACATCATCTACGGAATCAACGGCTACGTCGGCATCCTCGTCATCCTCTTCATGTTCGCGAAGACCTTCGGCCTTACGAAGAAGCTCGGCAAGTAACGGATTTTCGCAGAAATCAGCCGATAAAGGGCGTCCCGCGCGGGGCGCCCTTTTTTCATGCGCCGGAGACGGCGCGGCGGCGGCGCGCCATGTGATATAATCTCGCTATATATGCGTAAACGCTTCGGAGGTATCGAAAGAATGTCCCGAACCAACAAGGACGACAGGGATTTTTCCCTGGCCAATAAAAAACCGCGCAGGAAAAAATCATTCGCTTCTAAATTTTTCGCTTCGTTCATGCTCACGGCGGCCGTCGCCGCAGCCGTGATAGCCGTCGCGTCGTTGCTCTTCCTCAAGGAAATTACGGAGTCGCTGCCGACGACGCCCGAGATACTCGCGCACGAGCCGAGCCTCGCTACGAAGGTCTACGACCGCAAGGGCAGGCTGATAACGCAGCTCTTCCAGGAGAACCGCACGTGGGTGAAGCTTCAGAACGTTTCGCCGTGGATGGTGAAGGCCATCCTCGCCGCCGAGGACGACAAATTCTACGAGCACGGCGGCATCCGCCCCGTTTCCATAGCGCGAGCCTTCATGGTGGACGTATTCCACGGCGAGGCGAAGCAGGGCGCAAGCACGATAACGCAGCAGCTCGCGCGCAACCTCTTCCTCTCCAACGAAAAGACGATAATCCGCAAGGCGCGCGAAATCGTCCTCGCGATACGGCTCGAGCGCATCTACACCAAGGACCAGCTGCTCGAGATGTACCTCAACACGATATACATGGGCCACGGCACCTACGGCATCGAGGCGGCGTCGCGCGAATATTTCGGCAAAGCGCCCGCTAAGCTCGACATCAACGAATCCGCGGTGCTCGCCGGCCTCGTAGCCGCGCCGGAAAAATACTCGCCCTTCCGACATGCGGGCAACTCGCAGGCGCGCAAGTCGTACGTCCTGCGCAGGATGCTCGACCTTGACTGGATATCCAAGTCCGACTACGACGAGAACATAAACAAAGCGCCGAAGCTCGCGGAGAGCGCGCGGCGCGGCAACCCGATAACGCTCGAGGACGCGCCCTATTTCGTTTCCTACATACTTTTCAGCCACCTGCTGCCCTCCTACGGCACCGACAGGATTTACCGCGGCGGCCTCAGCGTGCATACGACGATAGACAAAGACCTCCAGGCCAAGGCCGAGGAGCTCGTCTCCGCGATGAAGCACGAAGGTGCGCTCGTCGCGATAGACCCGAACACCGGCGAGATACTCGCGCTCGTCGGCGGACGCGACTTCAACAAGAGCAAGTTCAACCGCGCGACGCAGGCCTTCCGCCAGCCCGGCTCGGCCTTCAAGCCGATAGTCTACGCCTCCGCGCTCGAGCAGGGCTACCGCGGTGTGGACCACGTGCTCGACGCGCCGCTGGAATTCCCCAACGGCTGGGCCCCGGGCAACTACACCTCCGACCAGTACGACGGCGAGATAACGCTGATGCGCGCGCTCGCCCGTTCGATAAACACCTCCGCCGTGCGCCTCGCGCAGATAAGCGGCGTGCGCAACATAGCCGACCTCGCGCGGCGCATCGGCATAACGACGCCGCACCTGCCGGACGACCTCTCCGTCGCGCTCGGCACGGCGAGCCTGACGCCGCTCGAAATGTGCGTCGCATATTCGGCGTTCGCCAACAACGGCTATCAGGCGAAGCCCTACGCGATAAAAGAAATACTCTCGCAGCGCAATGAGACGCTCGAGCAGAACGGCCCGCAGCTCACGCCCGCCATGACGCCCACCGTCGCCGTCACGATGCGCTCGATGCTGCAGCAGGTGACGGGCTGGGGCACCGGCGCGCGCGCCAAGGTCGGCGGATATGAGACCTTCGGCAAGACGGGAACGACGAACGAATGGACCGACGCGTGGTTCGTCGGCGGAGTACCAGGGCTGGTCGTAGTAGTCTACGTCGGCAACGACGACCACAAGCCGCTCGGCGGCAAATCCACGGGAGCCGTCGCGGCGCTGCCGGTCTGGAAGAATTTCGTGGAATACGCGGTAAAGACGCTCAACCTCCCCGCGACCTTCTCGATACCGACGGACGCCGAGGTTGAATCCGTAAGCGTCTGCAAGGCGACTGGCTTCCTCGCCGCGCCGGGCTGCGAGGCGACGGAGCTGCTGCTGCCGCTCGGGCACGCGCCATCGTCGCTCTGCCCGTGGCACGGCGGCACGCTCGCCGGAGCGCTCGCCGACGCGAACGCCCCCGTCCTCCTGCTCGCACCGATAGACGAAGAGACGGACGTAAACCTCTACGCGCTGCACCTCGGCGGCACGCCCGCGGTACAGCCGCAGCCCGGCGCTGAGACTGCCACAGGCCCAACGGAGCCCGACGCGCCCGCAGCGCCCGTCACGCCGACGCAGAAACCTCATGTGCAGGAGCCGGCGAAGGTCCCAAGCGCGAAGCCCGCGCCGGCCTACCAAAAGAGAAATTACGACACCCCGGAGGCCGTCGAAGACCGTTACCAAGAGCTGCTGAAACAGTACGGGATAATATAAAAGAAAAAGGGGCGCGAAGCCCCTTTTTTCATACCTGCGAATAAGCTTTGATTTTACGTATCCAGCTCGTAATAGTAGAGCCTGTTCGCCGCCGCGTCGAAAACGGCGAGCGTGAAGTTCATCGACACGCGCGAGAGCAAATCAGCGCCGCTGTCGGAATTTGCCTCCGCGTGCCTGTCCTTGAAGAAATAATGTCCCTTTTCTATCGCGGGAAGCAGAGCGCTCCCGCCGCGTCCAGTGACGAACGGCCCGGTCTGATGCGGGCCTTCGCGCAGGCCGTAGGCGAGCGCCGTAAGCGTCCTGCCGAAAGGCAAAGGCTTCCACGTTTCGCTCGCTTCAAGGCGCTTCGCGAGCGCGCGCCCGTCCTCCTCGTCGAAATCTATGACGATAAAACTATGGCCGTCGCCATGGCATCCGCCGTGCGTATCCTCGCTGCGGACGACCTGCCCGCTCTCGGGGGTAAAGCCCAGAACCGCGGCGGCCTTCGCCGTCTCGCCGCCCGAGCGCATATAGACTGATAGTGCGATGGCGGCGACGAGAAGCGGAATTATATATCTGCGCAGCGCACCGGCGGCCGTCATATCCCGACGCGCGCGGCGCTAATTTCCGCCGTTTCCGAAGGCTTTGGCGAAAATCTCGTCCTGCTCCGGCAGATGCGTCACGAAGCCGACCGGGATTTTATTCCCAGTCGCCTCTATGACGCGGCGCGCGTCCTCCGCCTTGAAAGCTCCGCAGAGCTCTATGCAGCCGGCGCCGCCTTCCAGCAGCGCCGCGGCCTCGCGGCAGGCCGCCTCGACGGACGGCACGCCGATAATCTGCGCCGCGCCGCCGTGAATCGCGGCCCTGTCCTTCGACGAATCAAAATCTCCCATTATAAGAAAAGCGAACTTCATCATTGCGAAACCTCGTAAAAACCCGTCACCTTCGGCCACGGACGCGGCACGAAGCTCTTCTGGAACATGTGCAGCGCGAAGCGGTCCGTCATGCCCGAAATCATATCGACCGCCTCGCGCGCTGAGCCGCCGTTGCTCTCCATACGCTTGTTGAAAAGCGCCGTAATGACGTGCTCCACGCGCGACTCCTCGATAATCGCGTTCGTCCGCGCGTAGACGTGCTCGTACAAAAAGCTGCGCAGCCGCTCAATCTCGCCGAGCATATCCGCGCTGAAGCCGATCGCCTCCGGCGTGCTGTTCGCGACCACGTCCGTAATCATGCCGTCGATGCGGCGCGAATTGCGCATAGTTATCAGCGAGCGCATATCCTCCGGCATCTCGTCCGCATCAAGCAGCCCGGCGCGCAGCGCGTCGTCGATGTCGTGATTCAGATAGGCGAGCGAGTCCGAAATGCGCACCACCCACGCCTCCATGCTCGACGGATTAGTCAGGCCGTAGCCGGAACGCACGTCGACCTGTCCCTTTGAATGCTGGAGGATGCCCATGCGCACCTCCCATGTGAGATTCAGCCCGCGTCCGTCCTTTTCGAGACAGTCCACGACGCGCAGGCTCTGCGCCGCGTGATGGAAGCCTGGCAGGCCGTTCTCGCGCGCGAGTTTGTCGAGGACGCGCTCGCCCATGTGGCCGAACGGCGTATGGCCGAGGTCGTGCCCCAACGCTATCGCCTCCGTCAAATCCTCGTTGAGCCGCAGCGCGCGCGAAATCGTCCGCGCAATCTGCGAAACCTCGAGCGTATGCGTCAGCCGCGTCCTGTAATGGTCCCCCTCCGGAAGAAGAAGGACCTGAGTCTTATATTTGAGTCTGCGGAAAGATTTGCAGTGGATAATCCTGTCCCTGTCGCGCTGGAAGCAGGTGCGTATCGCGCACGGCTCCTCATCCCTCTCGCGCCCGCGGCTGTTTGACGACAGACAGGCGGAAGGGGACAAAATCGCGCGCTCGACCTCCTCCCACCGTTCGCGTATATTCATATCACAAGCCTCCCAACAGTGAAAAAAATTCAGCGCCCGCGCCGGAAGCCGTCCAGCACATGCGAGCGGCTCACATAAAGCGCGAGCGGCACGCCGATGCCGAAGCATATCGCCGACTGGCTCAGCGCTATATAGACGACCGAAAGCCAAACCGGCGTCCCCGTCAGAAACGCGAGATAAACGCCGACGACCGCGGCGTTGACCGCGACCGGCGGCACCGCGGCGAGCCACACGTTCGGCATCCGCGAAGTCAGCCACGCCGCCGCGAGAGTAGCCGCGCTCCCCAGCACGACGTCCGCGAGGCCGAAGCCGCCGAGCAGATTCGAAAGCAGACAGCCGGCGAAAAGCCCAGGCACAGCCTCCGGCACAAAAAACGGCAAAAGCGTCAGCGCCTCCGCGACGCGAAACTGCACCGGCCCGAAAGAGAGCGGCGCAAGCGCCATGGCAAGCCCCGCATAAAGCGCGGCGATCAAAGCCGAAAGCGCAATTTTATAAGACGGACTAAAAGTAAAATTTCTCATAGAGCTATTATATCAGATGCGCCCGCGCGCAAACCGCGAAAGCCGCATAAAACAGCCGCCGCGCCGCGGACGCGCCCGCGGCGCGATAAAACGCACAGAGCCTCGGACCAATACGCAAAACAGCCCGGCGAGCGGAACTTTCGCTGGG
>UQVV01000047.1 GCA_900544635.1 uncultured Cloacibacillus sp.
TATATCAGAAGCCGCGCGTCGCCGAAACGCAGCACGCAAAAGTGCGGTGAAATTGTTGCATCTGTGCCAGAGGTTAGGTAAGAGCGTTGTTGTATGAACTATATGATTTATCCGATGTATTTGTCCGCTTCGTTCTTTTGATGATGCCATGAAATACTATTTTTGAAGTTAAGATTATGGAGCATCAACATACTACCAAATGATGGCGGCGGGAATTTGGCCCGCCTCCGACGCTTGGGGGCGGGCCGTGGTTTTGTGCTTCTTCGGCGGGCGCGCTATTGTTTCAGCAGCGCTTCGACCTTTACGGGGTTTTCGGGCGTGCCGGACATGGCTATGCCGGTGTCCATTTTTTCAAGGCGCGCCATTTCTTCGGCGGAGAGCTCGAAGTCGAAGAGGGCGGCGTTTTCAGCTATGCGCTTCGCGTGCGACGACTTGGGGACTACTGCCGCGCCGCTCTGCATGAGGAAGCGCAGCGCCGTCTGTGCGGGGCTTTTGCCGTGCGCGGCGGCGACGGCCGTCAGCTCCGCGTTTTCGAACATTTCGTTTCTGCGTCCCTGTCCGAGCGGCGCGTAGGCCATGCAGCGCACGCCGTATTTGTCCATCCATTCGCGCTCGGCGCGGCGCTGGCAGAGCAGGTGCATTTCTATCTGGTTCGCGGCGGGCGTGACTTCGTTGAATTCTATCAGGTCTATTAGGCGGTCGGGGTTAAAGTTCGATACGCCTATCGCGCGCACGACGCCTTCGGCGTAGAGCTTCTCGAGCTCGCGCCACGCGGCGTAGTAGTCGCCGAGCGGCCAGTGAAGCAGCACGAGGTCGAGGTAGTCGGTGCGCAGCTTTTTCAGCGACGCTTCGACCGTCTCGCGCGTTTTGGGGTAGGAGCGGAAGTTGGCTTTCGTGACTATGAAGAGCTCGCCGCGCGGCACACCGCCCTTGGCTATGCCCGCGCCGACGGCCTCTTCGTTTTTGTAGGCCTCCGCCGTGTCTATCATGCGGTATCCGCAGCGTATCGCCTCCGCGACGCTCTGCGCGCATTCCTCTCCGTTCATCTTGAAGGTCCCGAAGCCGAGCGCCGGCATCGTGATTCCGTTGTTCAGTGTGAAGCTGTTCATCGCAGCGCCTCCGTGGTCTTTTTGTTATTTTTTCAATCCGCAATATAGCGGACAACGCGCCGTAAGGCAAGTGCTTCGGCGCGAAGCGCGCGCCGCGCGGATAAAAAAGCGGCCCGTTCCCTGCGTGCGGGAACGGGCCGTGAGCTTATGCGGTTTTGCGGGCGCGCGGCGCGGAGGCGCTTTTATTTCGTTTCGGCCTCGTCGTCCTTGCGCAGCGCGGTCGCGGGGAGCTCGACCACCTCGACGGCCTCGGCCATCTCTTCGTCGTCGGCGGCTACGTTTATGTAGGGGCCGCGCGCGTCATATCCGCCGCGCGGCGGCGTCGGGTCGTCCGACGAGTATATGCGGCGGCGCGAGGGCTCGGCCTGCGGCTCTTCTTCGGCGCGGCGGCCTGCGCCGCGCGAGGTGTAGACGGTGAAGCCGGAGCCGCCGCGAAGCAGGCGCAGCAGCCACATCACGATGAACGCGGCGAGCAGCACGCCTATGAACATTATCATGAACGGGAAGGCGAGGCCGAAGAATACCGTCCCTATTATGAGGAAGAGTATCAGATAGAGCGAAAAGTTCATCTACTTTGCCTTCCTACGATTTTTTCGCGTTCCGCTTCGGCTTCGCGGAGTTTTTGTAGAATTTGGCGAAGGGGCCGTCCTTCGGCGCGGGTGCGGATTTCCGGCGCGGCGCGCTTTTCGTGGGGCGCTCGCGGAAGCTGCGCTCGCCGCGCGCTTCGCCCGCCTCGCGGCCGCGTTCTTCGCCGCCGCCTCTGTAGGTCGGGCGCGCCTCTTTCATTTTGCCGCTGCGGTAGCGCTCCTGCGGCTCGGCGTTTTCGCGGCGGCGCTTGAAGGCTCCGCGCTCTTCCTCGTTTGCGGAGAAGCGGCGCTCTCCGGCCTCGCGCGCGCCCGCGTAACGGCGTTCGTCTCTTTCCTCGCCGCCGCGGAAGCGTCCGCGCTGACCGCCGTTTTCGTCGCGGCCTCTGAAGCCGCCGCGCTCTTCGCCGTTTGCGGCAAAGCCGCGTCTCTTATATCCCTCTTCGCCGTGCGCGGCTCGTTCGTCTCTCGCTCTGTCCGCGCCGTAACGCGGGCGCGCTCCGGCGCTCTCGTCGCGGCGTCCGAAGGCTCCGCGCCCGCCCTCTTTTCCGGCGGACTCGCGGCGCTTCGGCTTCTCCGCGGGCTTTGCCGCGCGCGCCGCGGCGCGCTCCTCGGCCATTATATTTCTCGGCGCGGAGAACGTCCCGTGCTCGAGCGGCGCGTCTATGCCGTTTTCCTTGCGGCGCAGCTGTCCGCAGGCCGCGTCGATGTCAGCGCCCTGCTCGGCGCGTATCTCGCATTCAAAGCCCGCCGTCTGGAGCACGCTCTTGAAGCGCAGCACGTCCTCCGCCTCGGGCTTCGCGTAGCGCCCCTCGACCGAGTTGCACGGGATGAGGTTTACGTAGACGTGGATGCCGCGCAGGAAGCGCACGAGCTCGCGCGCGCGCTCGACGCTGTCGTTGACGCCGCCGAAGAGCGCGTATTCAATCGTTATGCGGTCGCCAGTAGTTTCTTGATAATCAACCAAAGCCTCGCGCAGCTCCTCGACGGGATAGCTGTTGTTGACGGGCATTATCATGCTGCGCAGCTCGCCGTCGGCGGCGTGGAGCGATATCGCGAGCCGCACGCCGAGCCCCGACTCCGCGAGCGCGCGGATGCCGGGGATTACGCCCGAGGTCGAGACCGTTATGTGGCGGATGCCGAGGTTGCGCAGCTTCGGGTCGTTCAGCATCCTGATGGACTTGAGCACCGCCTCCGTGTTGAGGAACGGCTCGCCCATGCCCATGTAGACTACGTTGTTTATCTCGCGGCCTATTTTCTTTTCAATCGCGGCGACCTGTCCCGCTATCTCGCCCGCGCTGAGGTTGCGCACGAAGCCCGAGAGCCCCGTCGCGCAGAAGGTGCACTGCAGCGGGCAGCCGACCTGCGTCGAAATGCAGGCGGTCAGCCTGTCGCCCTGCTTCATCAGCACGGACTCGACGGACTCGCCGTCGCGCAGCCTCCAGAGGAATTTGCGCGTGCCGTCCGCCGACCTCTGCTCGCGCGCGAGCTGCGGGAAAGCGAGGTCGAGCTTCTCCGCGAGCTTCTCGCGCAGCGGCTTCGACAGGTTCGTCATCTCCTCGGGGTCGTCGGCATGCTTCTGCCAAATCCACTGGCATATCTGCCCCGCGCGGTAGGCCGGCTCCTCCAGCGCCTTCTCCGTATATTCCTTCCATTCGCCGAAATCCATATCCGGCGCGTAAATTTTCTCTGTCATTTTTATTTTCCTCTCGCCTTTCGCGTTTTTGCCTGTCTATAAAGCCTTATATAGTTTAACAGCGGCGCGCCCTCCGGCGCAACGTCTACTGCCGCACTCCCGCGCCCGGCTCGAACATCAGCACCGCGTAGGGAATCGGCCGCTCCACGTCGCTGTCGTTGCTCGGCTGCGAGAAGGTCATCCCGCGCCACCATATCGAGCTCGAGCCGCCGCCGTCGAGATTCAGCGCGTCCGTCAGCGCCAGCCCCTTGATGCAGAAGGTGCGCAGCTCCTCTATCGTCATGCCGACGCTGTGCATATTGTCGCGCCCGTCCACAACGCCCCAGAAGACGCGCGAGCCGTCCGTCCCGACGAACGTGCGCGGATGGCGGCGGTTCAGCACCGCGGGGTCAACATCCTCCGTGTTCGGCGCGGCCTCGCCTTCCTTCACGAGCAGCGGCCCCGCTTGCATCATCTCCGTGTACTCGTCGTACTCGTGCACCGAGCCGATGTTGTTGACAATCTTGCCGTCTATGAAGATGAAGCCGCCGCTCTCGTTCCAGCCGAAGGCCGAGCGGTTCGGCCAGAACCTCGCGTTGTCCGTGCGCCCCTGGCGGCGCAGCACGCCGATGGGCTTCGCGCCCGAGAAATACCCGCCGTTGATGCCGCCGACGACGCCGTAATTTTCCACCGCAATCGTCGCGAGCGCCGCGCGCTTCGAGCCTATCATCTCCGCCGTAGCAATCTGGCACGGCACCGCCGCCATATCCACGGCGAGCGCCGCGGCGAAAAGCGGCTCGTTTTTGCCGTTCTTCATATCGCCGTTCGCGGAGCCGGACGGGTCGCCGACGCCGCGCTTCACCATAAACAGCGTCGTGCCGTTCCACGAAAACGAACTTTTCCACGAGACGGACTTCGCGCACTCGCGCAGCCAGCCTTCAAAGCCTTCCATATCCTCGGGCGTCAGCAACTCGTCGAGCGAAGCCGTCATAGCCGCGGGCGGCTGCGGGCTCATCGTAGATGCGATATACGAAACGCCCTCCACCTCCGGCCACTCGGGCAGAATCCCGATCTGGTCGACGGCGGCGAGCGCGAAGCCCCAGCCCATAGCCTCGAAGGCGAAGCGCAGCGCGTCGCGCCTCGTCATATCGCCCTCAACCGCGGTAAGAAACTTCTCCGGCGTCTCGCGTCCGAGCGCCTCAAACACAACGGGCGCAGCCTCCGCCTGCGTCAGCGCCTCCGCGCGCGCTGCGGGAAACGCCGCCGCGCATACCAGCGCCAACGCCGCAAAAGCGGCGCGCCCAGCAAATCCCAACCCTGCAAAAAAATCCTTCGTCATAATCCTATCCGCATACGCTCCGTTCGCAGTCCATCCGTAAATTTTCGCGGCGCGGCGCAGCTTCGCCGCCCGTCCGCATATTGTACCACTTGCCCGCGCGTCCATTGCGGCTTCATTTGTATCAAAAAAGTATGGAGATTTTATGGCGGAACGATAAGCGTTCCAAAAGCCCGCCGCGCGGACTAAAACGGGAAAACGCGCGTGTTAATTCTAATTTCATGCGCGCCACAAATTAAATCATAGGTAAAACGCAAACGATATAAAACGAAATCGGTGCTAGCGTTTGACAGGCGGCATTTTGTTATACGCGGTTTTTGCGCGGCGCGTGCGCCTCAAACGTTATATAATACAATAAGAAAGAGTTTTGTTTTTAAATCCGCCCGGCGGCGAAGAAGGCGCGGGAACGGTCAGGAGGAATTGGATTTTATGGACTACGGAGAGTATTACAAGAGTTTCGATCCTTATCCATATTATGAAGAGCGCGGCTGGCTCATCGGCGACGGGCGCATCGGCGGGAAGGCGAAGGGGCTTTCGTTCGCCCACTTCGTTTTGTCGAAGAACGGCCTGACGGACGACGTGCATCTGCCGGATTACTCCTTCGTCATAACGACGTCGGTATTCAACGAGTTCATGGAGATTAACAATTTCTGGGAGAAGCTCGAAAATCTGCGCGCGCACACGGACGGCCCGATTATCTACAAGGCCTGCGCCGAGGCGCGGCTGCCTTACGCGCTCGACGAGCCTCTCGAGAAGATCCTCGACCTTATCCAGACGCCGCTCTGCGTGCGCTCGTCGTCCACGCTCGAGGACGACGTGAAGCTTTCGTTCGCGGGCAAGTACGCTACCTGCTTCTCGTCGAACTCCGGCTCGCGCGAGGAGCGGCGCGCGCAGCTCGAGGCCGCGATAAAGGAGGTCTACGCCTCGACCTACAACCCCGCGGCGCGCGAGTATAAGCGCAAGCACGGCATCAAATGGGGCGGCGAGCGCATGGCGGTGCTTATCCAGCCCATCGCGGGACGGCAGTACGGCAAGATGTTCTACCCCGAGCTTGCGGGCGCGGCCTTCTCCAAGGTTTTCCGCCGCCCGTCGCCGCGCATCAAGAAGGACGACGGCGTCGCGCGCATCTGCTTCGGCCTCGGCACGCGCACGGTGGACAGGGCCTACGCGCGCACCTTCTATCTGACGAATCCGAACCTGCGCCCCGAGGGGACGAAGCCGCACGAGATAGTGACGCACTCGCAGGAGCATTACGACTACGTCGACCTCGAGAAGCAGGGCTTCGCCTCCGAGCACGTCGCCTACACGGTGCGCGACATCATCAAAAAGCACCGCATGGCGCAGACCTATCTCCAGTGGTTCGACGACAACTCCTTCCACTGGATTCACACGGACACGAGCAACATGAACGCGCCGCGCCCGGTCTTCACCTTCTCGGAGCTGCCGAGCCGCTGCCCGAAGCTCTTCGCGCGCATCCGCAAGCTGCTGCCGCTCTTCGAGAAGGAGCTTCAGCTTCCCGTCGATATGGAGTTCGCCTACGAGGCCTCGGACGACCGCTTCACGCTGGTGCAGATGCGCCCGCTCTCCGTCTACGACGACAAGGGCAAGGTAAGCATCCCGGACGTGCCGCTCGAGAAAACTATACTGCGCGGCGACCGCATGGTGGCGAACGGCAGGCTCGAGGGGACGAAGCATATAATCTACGTCGACCCGGAAATTTACGGCAAGAAGGCGGACTTCTCGGAGGTCGCGCGCGCCGTGGGCGAGGAGAACGACAAGCTCGACGGCGAACGCTACATACTCGTCGGCCCGGGCCGCTGGGGCAGCTCGAACCCAATGCTCGGCGTCCCCGTGCGCTACGACGAGCTGTCGAACTCCGGCTGTCTGGTAGAGCTCGGAATACCGCAGAAGGGCATGGCCCCGGAGCTGTCCTACGGCACGCACTTCTTCCTCGACCTCGACTGCGACAACATCCTCTACCTGCCGGTGTTTGACGGCGCGCGGAATAACGTGTATAACAGAGACTGGTTCGAGAGCCACAAATGGAAAAAGACGTCCCACCCCGCCGTAAGGCACTACGAGGGACTTTTCGACGTGCTCCTCGACGGAGACACCGAAACTGGAATAGTGATAGACAAAACCGACGGGGAAGGTGAATAACGATGACCTCTGCCGAAAAGGCAAAGGAACAGTATTTTGAGTGGCAGCCCCACGACGATCCCGATTTTGCGCCGCTGATATGCGGCAAGGGGACCATCGGGGGAAAGGGGCGCTCGCTGCTTTTCGCGCTGCGCAGGCTCCGAGACAGCGGCGATCCGGACATGAGCCGCGTCAAGGTGCCGCGCTCGATATATCTCAGCATCGAGATATTCCACAAATTCCTTGAGCGCGTGCCGTCGCTCGACACGCTGCTCGCATGCGGCGACCCCGAGGGCATGGAGCGCGTCTTTCTGCTGACGCCGCTGCCCGAAGAGGTCTCGCTGCGCATACGCCAGTTCCTCGCAGACATGAACGACCCCGTCGTCATACGCAGCTCGAGCCGCCTCGAGGACGACGTGAAGCACTCCTTCGCCGGGAAATACCTCAGCACCTTCCTCGGCAACAACAAGGGAACGCTCGAAGAGCGCGCGCAGGCCGTCGAAGACGAAGTGCGCCGCATATACTCGCGCACCTTCTTCCCGGCGGCCGAGGATTACCGCCGCCGCCACAAGCTCGGCGACGACGACATGGGCATAATCATCATCCGCATGGCGGGACGCTGGCGCGGACAATACTACTATCCCACGATGGGCGGCGTCGGCTACTCGCAGAACTTCCGCCGCTGGACGACGAGAATACGGCAGGACGACGGCCTCGTGCGCATAGTCTTCGGCCTCGGCACGATGAGCACGAAGCGCGGCTACGCGCGCACCGTCTCGCTGACGAACCCGATACTGCGCCCAGAGGGATTCTCCCCCGAAAAAATAGCCGCCATAGCGCAGGAGCACTTCCACGTCATAGACGCGGACCATCCGAACCGCCTCACGACGCTGGACATAAAAACGGAATGGCGCCAGCTTTTGCAGTATCATCCGGACTTTTCCGCCTACGCGCAGGTCTTCAGCCGCGAGGACGGCGAGGGCGCCTTCTCCTCGATAATGAAGAACATGGCGCAGCTCGAGCCGGGAAGCAAAATCTGCTTCACCTTCGACAACTTCCCGCGCAAATATCCGGTATTCTACCGCCGCGCGAAAAAAATGCTCAAATTCCTCGAAGCTCAGATGGGCGTCCCCGCCGACATCGAATTCGCCTACGAGCCGACCGAGGACTCATTCTGCCTCATCCAGTCGCGCCCCTTCTGGACCAACGCCTCCGACCTCGACGAATGGCCCGAAATCGACGAGAAAAGCATACTCCTCCAGGCCGACCGCATGGTCACGCACGGCGCGATACCGGAAATACACAAAATCGTCTACGTCGACTACAACCTCTACTTCGAGCGCCGCGACTTCTATGGCACCGCGCGCCTCATAGGCGAGCTCAACGAAGCCTCGCGCGGCGAGCCCTACATCCTCGTCGCGCCCGGCCGCATCGGCTCCAGCAGCCCGGAGCTCGGCGTCCCAGTCCAGTACGGCGAGCTCACCAACTGCCTCGGCATGGTCGAGCTCGGCATCCCGCGCCTCGGCTACATGCCCGAGCTCTCCTACGGCACGCACTTCTTCTCCGACCTAGAAGTAGACGGCGTCCTCTACATGCCCGTCTTCGCCGGCGAAGACCGCAACATCTTCAACATCGACTGGTTCGAACGCTCCAAATGGGAACCCTGGGGCAGCGACATCATCCGAGTCTACAAAGGCAACTTCGCCGCCTACATGGACGGCGAAAAAAACCGCGGGGTGATTGTGGAGAAGGGGAACTGAGGGGAAATAAAAAACGGCGGCCGCTCATGCAGAGGGACAGCACGATTTGATCTAAATCTTATTAACAGAAACTTGAGAATTTTGTCATAATTGATGCAATCATTTTGATTGCACAATTATAGTCTTCTAAATATATATTTTCGTTAGGAGCGTGTTCCCGGCTGTCTTCATTCATTACCCCAATCATTATGCATGGGATATTCATTTTCCCGCATACTGCACCAACGCCGCTACTTCCCCAATCGTTGAGAATGACGTTGGGTTCCATTTCATAAATTTCATACGCTGAACTTACAGCTGCTTTCATAAGCGCGGAGTTACTGTCCGTACGGAACGGTTCATACGATGACTCCAATTCTACATTGATGTCGGAAAAGCCATGTTGATCTAGATGTTTTCTTATATTTGCCATAACACCATCAACGGTCTGGCCTTTAACCAACCTCAAATCCAAATAAACAATAGCCGAGCTAGGTAGTATCGTTTTTGATTTTCCATTATGAAAATCGCTCTCGAATCCATTAATATTAATCGTCGGGTAATTTATGAGACGCATCTTAACGGCATCACCAGTTTCATGGTTTAAAAACGATTGCACACCGCACGCTTTATAGGTTGCTTCTTCGTCTAGTGACATATCATGTATGATGGCCAATTCGCGCTCAGATAGAGGCATAATATCATCAAGATACCCCTGAACTAATATTTCCTCTTTACTATTTTTCATAGAAGCAAGCGCCCATATTATCCGCCATATGGGGTTAGCGATAATTGCGGCATTGGCCGAGTGCAGGTCGGAAGCCGCCGTTCTGCACGACAATTTAATTTTACATATTCCTTTTACACCCAGTGTAATGTGTGGTCGTCCTCTCTTAAGATCCCTGCTGCCACCCTCCCAGAAAAAACCGTCACACTGTAGCATATCTGGGTATTTCTTCATAAAAGCTGCAAGATGAGGACTACCGATTTCTTCCTCGCCATCATAAAAAAACTTTAAATTAACAGGAAGTGTGCCATGCACTTGTAGGTACGCGTGTACAGCGCATATACGTGAAAACATGCTCCCTTTATTGTCGGCAACACCTCGTCCCCAGAGCCTACCCTCACGAATCACAGGTTCAAATGGCGGTGACACCCATTTATCGAGCGGCTCTGCTGGCATTACGTCATAATGGTTATAAAACGCGAGCGTATGAGTAGCCCCTACGTCTAGATGTGCAAAAATATACGGCGATCCCCCTGTCTCTATCTTTTCAGGCTGTATATCCAGCTTATTCTTTAAGAAATATGCGCATATATCCGCCATTTTATCCATACCAGCATGATACATCGAGATACTTGGCTGACGCACGGCTTCCACTAACCAATCAATATAAATATCCATATTAGCATCTATGTATTGATACACCTTTTTGAGAGTATCATCTGATATATGAAGCATGCTAGATTCTCTCCTAAAACTATAAAATGACTTGCAATGTTTTGGGATATTGATTGAGCACCCACGCCTGTCCTGATTCATCAACAGCGACAAGATTCTCTATTCTTATACCATATTTACCGGGGAAATAAATACCAGGCTCAATGCTAAAAACATTCCCAGGGCATAAAATATGTTTGTTGAATGCTTTGATAAATGGGGTTTCATGAACTGATATGCCAACTCCATGCCCTACTCTGTACG
>UQVV01000048.1 GCA_900544635.1 uncultured Cloacibacillus sp.
GCGCCATATTACATGGCGAATTATTCCGTTGTAATCCGATATTTTATTCACGAGAACAAACTCGCGCGAAGCCATATCGACAAGAGAACAAATCTGCTCCGCCCCTGCGGTCTCCGCCATGAGCAGCCCGCCGGGCTTGAGCATGCGCGGGAACGCCGCGAAAAATTTCGCGTAGAGCTCCGTGCCGACTTCGCCGCCGTCGAGCGCCATACGCGGCTCGTAGTCGCGCACCTCGCGCATGAGACCGTCGAGCTCGCGGCGCGGTATGTAGGGCGGGTTCGTCACGATGAAGTCGAGCGAGCCCTCCGCGACGGGCGCGAGCGACGGCTCCGCGTTGCGCAGGAGCTCGAAGCGTTCCTCGAGGCCGTGGAGCTTTCTGTTGATCGCGGCCCATTTTAGCGCGCTGCGGCTTTTGTCGACGCCGAGCGCCGAGAGCGCCGGGTTCTCCAAGAGCAGCGCGGCGGCAATGCAGCCGCTGCCCGTACACCAGTCGGCGAAATGCGCCGCCGTCCCGCGCGGGAATAGGCGAAGCGCCTCTTCGACGAGCAGCTCCGTCTCGGGCCGCGGAATTAGGACGCCGCGGCCGACCTTGAATCTGTATCCGTAAAATTCGGCTTCGTGAAGAACGTAGGAAAGCGGCGCGCCGGAGGCGCGGCGGGCCGTCATGGACTCGGCGCGCGCAAACTTATCCTGCGGCACCTCGCAGTCCTTCCATAAAAGCGCGGCGCGCGGAAGACCGAGCGCCGACGCCAGAATCAAATCTGCGGAATATTCGGGACGCGCCGCGCCGGAGCTTACGAGAAGGCTCCGCGCGCGGCGGCGCAGCTCCTGCAGGCGCACACCGAGAGCGCTTTGAGCTTTTCTGCCTGGTCGGCCTCCGTCAGCATGCGGATGAGCTCGTAGAGGTCGCCGTCGAGTATCTGGTCGAGCTTGTAGAGCGTCAGGTTGATGCGGTGGTCGGTGAGGCGGTTCTGCGGGAAGTTGTAGGTGCGGATGCGCTCCGCGCGGTCGCCGGTGCCGACCTGTCCCTTGCGCTCCGCCGCAAGCTCGGCGTTCTGGCGCTGGAGCTCGGCGTCGTAGAGCTTCGTGCGAAGGAACTGCATCGCCTTCGCGCGGTTCTTTATCTGCGAGCGCTCGTCCTGGCACGTAACGACTATGCCTGTCGGAAGGTGCGTGATGCGCACGGCCGAGTCGGTCATGTTGACGTGCTGTCCGCCAGCGCCGCTCGAACGGTAGGTGTCTATCTTGAGATCCTCGGGACGTATTTCGACGTCGACCTCCGCGGCCTCGGGCAGAACCGCGACCGTCGCGGTAGAAGTGTGGATGCGCCCGCTCGCCTCGGTCTCGGGCACGCGCTGCACGCGGTGGACACCGCTTTCAAACTTGAGCATACTGAATGCCGCCGTCCCGTCGACGCGGAAGATGACTTCCTTGAAGCCGCCTATGCCCGTTTCGCTCATCGATATTATCTCAGTCTTCCAGCGCTGGCGTTCCGCGAAGCGCGTGTACATGCGGAAGAGGTCCGCAGAGAAAAGCGCGGCCTCGTCGCCGCCCGCGCCGCCGCGAATTTCTATAATGACGCTTTTTTCGTCGTTCATATCCTTCGGGAGAAGCAGAATACGAATCTCGCGCTCGAGCTCCGGCACGCGGGCCTCGAGCTCGGCAAGCTCGTCCTTCGCGAGCTCGCGCATCTCCTCGTCGTCGCCCTCCGCCATCTCCTTCGCCTCGGCGATGCCGTTAAGCACCTTCTCGTACTCGGAGAAAGCGTCGACTATCGGCGTCAGCTCGACGTGCTTTTTGCCGAGCTGCTGCATCTCGTGCGGGTCGTTGACGATTTCCGGGTCGGCCATCTTCTTTTCGAGTTCCCTGTAGCTGGCCTCAATCTCTTTTAGCTTATCTATCAGTTCCATCTTCAGCACCACCTGCCGTAGAAATATCCTTTGAAGGGTCGAGGGCCACGCCGAGCGCCGCTATAGCGACTTCGAGCTGGTCGGGCGACGGCTCCCTCGTCGTTATATATTGGAGCAGAAGGGCCGGCTTTATGCTCCACACGCCCCATGTGTCGGAATTGGAGGCGGCCCTTATGAATTCGTACGATACGCCTATCACGAGCGGGAGCAGCACGACGCGGCTGCCGACGCGCCAGAGCGCGCCTCCGCCGTCGATTGCGGAAAAGACGATTATGCTGACCAGAATGACGATTATCAGGAACGACGTGCCGCAGCGGCGGTGTATCCGCGAATATGCGGCGGCGTTTTCCGGAGTCAGCTCCACGCCGCTCTCGTAGGCGTTGATAGTTTTGTGCTCCGCGCCGTGGAACTCAAAGACGCGGGCTATATCCTTCCACAGCGAGATGAGCGCGACGTAGGCGACAAAAATTATGCCGCGTATCACGCCCTCCGCTATGTTTTTTTCAAAGTGAGTAAAGCCGAAGCGCTCCGTCAGAAATTCCGAAGCGAACATCGGAAGCGCGACAAAGATTGCGACGACTCCGAGCAGCGCAGCGGCGACGGAAAGCGCCGTCTCAAACGGCGTTATCTTCTCCTCTTCGCCGAGGCTTATGTCGGCGGACATCGAGAGCGCGCGCATGCCGACGCGCATCATCTCGACCATCGTCGCGAAGCCGCGCACGACGGGATATTTCCATATCCCTTTCTTGAGCCATTCCGAGCCGAGCCACGATTTTAGGAATATCTTCCCGCCGGGTTCGCGGACGGCGAGCCCCCAGTGCTCCGGCCCCTTCATGAGAACGCCTTCAATGACCGCCTGCCCGCCGACCGGTATCCTTTTCGGCGCGGCTTCGGCGAAGGCGGAAATTATGAGATGAAAGGCGCGGCCCGCGAAGGTCATTCGGAGAGCAGCTGCTCCATGTCTTTGTAGGGATTTCCGCACGGGTGCGCTTCCGCGCATTTTCCCTCCGTCACGCATGACGGCCCGGCTATGTCGAACAGCTGCGGCGCGGCGGCCCTCGCCTCGCGCAGCATCCCGCGCGCGGTCTCGCGTATCTCCCACTGCGCCCTGCGGCAGAGCCTCAGAGCGAAGAAGTGGTGCAGCTCGCGCGCGTTCATCGTTACGACGAGGCGCGTCTCGAAGCCGTGCGGCAGGATGAAACGCGCGTCCTCGCGCGGCACGCCGAGAGCGACGAGCTTCCGGTAGGTCTCGAACGCTGCCTCGGCCTGTTTTTCAAAGACTGCCTTCGCCTCCGCGTTCTCCGCGACCGTCGGCGGCACTATGCAGCAGTTGCCTTTCATTTCCACGTAGCGCTGGCTCTGCTGCGAATAGCTCGCGACCCTGTGGCGCACGAGCTGGTGCGTGGCGACGCGGCTCAGCCCCTCTATAGCGAAGGTGAACGAAGCGTGCTCGAACGGCGAAAAATGGCCCGCCTTTCTCAGCATCGCGAGGAACGACGCCGTTTTCCCCTCGTCGAGGCCGTCCAGTATTTCCGCGGCTCCAGAGGGGCTGTAGCATATCTTCGCCGCGGCCGCTACGACCTTGTCGGCGTCCGGCGTGGACGCAATCAGCTTCACATATACGGACATCGCTTCACCTTCTCCTTTGTCTTACCGGGCTTAAAAGATAAGAAAAGAGGGGAGTCCGCAAAGCGCGCTCCCCCCTTTTCGATAAAAAAGCTATTCGGCGGTCTCTTTGGCGCTCTTCTGGCCGTAGTTCACGCCGGCATACTTCTGACGGAACTTCTCAAGGCGTCCGGCTTCGATCACGCGGCCCTTTTTGCCGGTGTAGAAGGGGTGGCAAGCGCTGCAGACGGAAACTCTCATGTCGCCCACCGTCGACCTTGTTTCAAATGTATTGCCGCAGGCGCAGGTCACCTTGCAGACTTCGTATTTCGGATGAATACCCTTTTTCAACTGTCGCACCTCCAGATGTACTAAGTACGTCTAACATACAGCAACGTATTATATTCCACTTTCCCCGCGCGCGCAAGACGGGAACATGCGTTTCGCCGAAGCGTCCCGCGCGGGTTCCGTTCTATATTATATATCCTTCAGCGAATTTCCGCTCTTCGGCTCGGCCTTGAGAGGCACGCTCAAAATGTCCACGCTCTCCATCGTTTTAACGAGAAGCTCGCGCACGGCCTCCGCGTCTTTGCGCGCGCACTCGCAGACTATCGAGTCGTGGACCTGGAGCACTATGCGCGCGCCCGGGAATTTTTCCGCGAGCACCGCGTCGAGGCGGAAGAGCGCAATCTTCGCGATGTCCGCGGCGGTGCTCTGTATCGGCGTGTTGACGGCGACGCGGTTTATCGCGCCAGCGCCGCGCCCCTCCGTCGTCGAGACCTCGGCGAGCGGGCGTATGCGTCCGAAGAGCGAGCGCGTGTAGCCGCGCTCCTTCGCCTCGTTCGCGCTTTCAGTGATGTAATTTTTCACGCTCGGCAGCACGCTGAAGTACCTGTCCACAATCTGCTGCGCGGCCGGGCGCGGCACACCGAGGCGCTGCGCGAGGCCGAAGGCGCTCATTCCATAGAGCAGGCCGAAGTTGACGACCTTCGCGAAGCGCCGCTGCTCTGCCGTTATCTGTTCCGCGGGCAGGCCGAACACCCACGACGCCGTTTCGAGATGAATGTCGCTGCCGTCGTGGAAGGCGCGGATGAGCTTCTCCTCCTCCGTCAGCTCCGCGAGGACGCGCAGCTCTATCTGCGAGTAGTCCGCGGCGACGAACACGCCGTCCTCCGTGCGCGGCGTGAAGCACGAGCGGAAGCGGTCGGCCCATTCGCCGAAGACCGGCATATTCTGCACGTTCGGGTCGCGGCTCGCGAGCCTGCCGGTCCCCGTCGCGAGGTGGTCGAAGGTCGAATGGACGACTCCGCCGCCGTCGCGCGAATATTTTATGAAGGGCTGCACAAAGGCTGAGAATATCTTCGATTCCTCCCTGTGCTTTATCAGCATCTTCGGCACGACGCAGAGCGGCTCCGGCAGCTTCGCAAGCTCTTCGAGCACCTCGATGCTCGTCGAGTACGAGCCGCCGCCCTTCGTCGTCTTTATCGGCGGCAGCATCAGTTTGCCAAAGAGCAGGTCTCCCACCTGCTTCGGCGACGCGAGGTTTATGTTCTCGCCTGTATATTCCTTTATGTCGGCCTCGCCCTTCGCGATGCTCTGCGCCAGCTCCGCGCCGAGCGCCTCAAGCTTCTCGGCGTCCGTGTGCATCCCGAGCGTGTGCATCCCGGCGAGCGCGGGGGCTAGCGGCATGTCTATCTCGTCCATGACCTTCGCGAGGCCGTATTTATCAATTCCGTGCGCAAGCGTGTCCCTGTACCTGAAAAGGCGCAGCGCAAGGCCGCTCCCCGCCTTCACCGGCTCGCCGAAGCTTCTCTCCATTCCCGCCGCGCCGCCGCGGTCGGGATGCAGCAGGTAGTGCGCCGTCTCCACGTCGTATATTCGCGCGCGCTCCGGCAGCGGGAAGTCGGGATAGTCGCTCATGATTTCGCGGTAGCCGCAGAGCAGCAGCCTGCCGCGCTTCGCCCATTCACGGAACAGCGCGCGTTCTTCGCCGCCGCGTCCGTCGAACGACGCTACTCTGCCGTCGGCCGCCGCGGCGAAGAACCTCGGCGCTCCGTCTATGACGGCGGGAGAAAGCGCTATCTCATCCGCTTCGAGCAGCTTTTCCAGCTCCGTCTCCTCGCCGGACGGCTCGGATACCTCGGCCGCGGCAGCGGCCATAGCCGCAGTCTCCGTTTCGTCTACGAAGCGCGCGTAAATCTTTTTAAGCCCGAGCCGCGTGCAAAGCGCGAACAGCTCGCTCATATCCGGCTCCTTCGGCGTCAGCTCCTCCTCCGGCGCGGGCTCCGTCTCCTGCGGAACGACGAGGATGCGGCTCATGAAGGCCGCCTCGCGTCCCGCTTCGAGCTTGCCGCGCCGCGCCTTCGGAACGCTTTCGAGGTTTTCGTAAATATCCTCGAGCCGTCCGAATTTGCCGACGAGGTCGAGCGCCGTCTTCTCCCCTATGCCCGGCACGCCGGGAATGTTGTCGACGGAGTCCCCGAGCAGCGCGAGGTAGTCCGCCATAAACGGCGGCTCGAAGCCGTACTTTTCGCGGAAGTTCACGCCGTCGTAGAGCGTGAAGTCCGTCACGCCGCGCGACGGACGGATGACGGAGATTCCGTCGCCTATCGCCTGGAACAGGTCCTTGTCGGCCGAGAGTATCTTCACGTCCCAGCCCGACGCCGCGCAGGCCTTCGCGGTCGACACGATGTAGTCGTCGGCCTCGACGCCGTCGCGCGAAAAAACGGGAAAGCCCATGGCTTTGCACAGCTCTATGATGAGCGGCATCTGCACGCGGAAAGCTTCGGGCGTCGGCTTGCGCGTCTGCTTGTACTCCGCGAAGAGCTCGTGCCTCCGCGTCGGCCCCTTCGGGTCGAAGAATATGCCGAGCCCCTCGACGGGCCATTCGTCCAAAACCTTGAGCATCATGTTGAAAAATCCGAGCACGGCGTTCGTCGGCGTGCCGTCCGCCGCGGAGAGCTCCGGCGGCAGAGCGTAGAAGCCCCTGAATGCGAGGCCGTGGCCGTCTATGAGAAGCAGATCTTTTTTCATTTGACACATCCTTACTATATTTAGGATATAATTGCTAATTGCGGCGCACGTTATGCGCCCGCCCGGCGCTTGGGTTTATAATACTCCAAAGTCCGCTTTTAAGGAAATTTTCAGCGCGCGGCGCCGCATACGAAGAGCAAATAAAAATCTGGAGGAATACACAATGACCGACAAACCAAGAGTAAGATTCGCGCCGAGCCCCACGGGATCGCTGCACATCGGCGGCGCTCACACGGCGCTTTTCAACTGGCTGTACGCGCGCAGGAACGGAGGCTCGTTCATACTCCGCATAGAAGATACGGACATGGAGCGCTCGACGAAGGAATACGAGCAGAGCATCCTCGACGGCATGCGCTGGATGGGGCTCGACTGGGACGAAGGCCCCGACAAGGGCGGCGACTTCGGCCCCTACCGCCAGTCGGAGCGTATGCACCTCTATAAGAAATATATGCAGCAGCTTCTCGACGAGGGCAAGGCCTACGAGAAGGACGGCGCGGTATTCTTCAAGGTCGTCCCGGGTAAAGAGCTGAAGTTCCGCGACGAAGTCTACGGCAACCTCGACTTCAAGAGCGAGAACGCCTCCGTCAACCAGGACGGCACGATAAAGGACATCGTCATAATGAAGCGCGACGGCATGCCCACCTACAACTACGCCGTCGTCATCGACGACTACACGATGGGCATCAACATGGTCATCCGCGGCGAGGACCACATCATCAACACGCCGAAGCAGCTCCTCATCTACGACGCGCTCGGCTTCGAAGCGCCGGGCTTCGCGCACCTTCCGATGATTCTCGGCAAGGACAAGAAAAAACTCTCGAAGCGCCAGGGCGCGACGAGCGTCTTTGAATACAACGACATGGGCTACCTGCCCGACGGCGTCTTCAACTTCCTCGCGCTCCTCGGCTGGTCGCCGAAGAACGGCCAGGAGATATTCTCGCGCGAAGAGGCCGTCGAGATGTTCGACATCTCCGCCGTCACGCGCAAGGCCGCCGTCCTCGACATGGACAAGCTCAACCACATCAACCAGGAGCAGATGAAGATAATGGACCCGATGAAGCTGCTCGCCGTCATCCGTCCCTTCTGGGTCGAGATGGGTTTCGACCTCTCGGGCCTCAGCGACGAGTACCTAGCCTCATCGCTCCACACGATGGGCGGACGCGGGCAGACGACGAAGCAGCTCGCCGAATACAGCGACTACTTCGTCACCTTCGACGTTGTCAAAGAACGCTATGACGCATCGGAGATAAAGGACGAGACGCGCGCCGTCGTCAAGAAATTCTACAACGCGCTGCTCACAGACTGCGCCGAGTGGAAGGCGGACAAGATGGAAGAATTCACGAAAGAGTGGATAGCCGCCAACGACAGCTCGATGAAGGTCGTCTGCATGCCTCTGCGCTGGGCGCTCACGGGCCGCAAGGTCAGCCCCGGCGTCTTCGAGGTCGCGGAGCAGCTCGGACGCGGCGAGTGCCGCCGCAGGCTCGAATACTACAATTTAGTCTAGCGGACGCCGCGAAAGGAGCCGGCATAAAGCCATGACGGACAAGACAACGCGCGAATCATTCGGAAGCCGCATCGGCTTCGTCATCGCCGCGGCCGGCTCCGCAGTCGGCCTCGGCAACCTCTGGAAATTCCCCTACCTCGCGGGGATGAACGGCGGCGCGGCCTTCCTCTTCATCTACATCGTCATCATCCTCTGCATAGGCGTGACGGCGATGATGTGCGAAGTCGTCGTAGGACGCATGGGCGGCCTCAACGCCGCGGACTCCTTCGAAAAGCTCGGAGGCAGACGCTGGAAGCCCGTCGGCTGGTCCGGCATCGCCTGCGCCTTCATCATCCTCTCGTACTACGCGGTCATAGGCGGCTGGATAATCCGCTACATGATCCACTCCTTCACTGGGCTCATAGAGCTCGCAGCACAGGGCAAGAGCGCCGAGGTCTTCAGCGTATTCGTCTCAAACAGCGGCGAGGTCGTATTCTATCAGGCGCTCTTCATGGTCATCACCGCGGCGCTCGTCCTGCTCGGAGTTAAAAACGGAATAGAGAAAAGCTGCAAGATAATGATGCCGATGCTCTTCATCGCGATGCTCGTCCTCATCGTCCGCGCGGTCACTCTGCCGGGCGCGATGAAGGGAATCGAGTTCTACCTCTATCCGGACTTCTCCAAAGTGACGGCGCAGACCGTGCTCGCCGCGCTCGGACAGGGCTTCTTCTCGCTCTCGCTCGGCGCAGGCGCGATACTCATCTACGGCAGCTACCTGCCGAAGACCGCGAACATCATCAAATCAGTGCGGCAGATATGCCTAATCGACACATCCGTGGCCTTCCTCGCGGGGCTCATGGTCTTCCCCGCCGTCTTCGCCTTCAACGCGCCGCCGGAAGCAGGCCCCGGCCTCACCTTCATCACGCTGCCCGGGCTCTTCGCTCAGATGCCCGGCGGAATGATATTCTCCGCGATATTCTTCCTGCTCTTCTTCCTCGCGGCGCTCACCTCGTCGATATCGCTGCTCGAAGCGCCGACCGGATACCTCATCGACCACGGCGTCAAACGCACGCACGCGACGCTCATCATGGCCCTGCTGATATTCCTAGTCGGCCTGCCCTCCGCCATATCGCTCGCGGGCGGCCTGAAAATCGGCAGCCGCGACTTCATCGACGCCGCCGGATACCTCACCGACAGCATCATGATGCCGCTCGCCTCGATGCTCTGCTGCATCTTCGCGGGCTGGAGCCTCAAGGACGAGAAGCTGAAAGCCGAGCTCACCAACAACGGCACGATAAACTTCCCCACCTACGGCCTCTGGAAAATCATGATGAAGGTCATAGCCCCCGCCGCAATACTCTGCATCTTCGCGACCGGGCTGAAATGGTAGAGACGGACGCACGCCGTCAATAAGCAAAAATCTCAAAGGCCGGCTGAACCACAGTCGGCCTTTATCGTTATCGGCGAATAGCCAAATATATGGCGTTGAGTATATAATGAGCACAGGCAACAAAAAAGGGTTCTCGGAAATTCCGAAAACCCTTGATATTACTGGTGGAGCTGAGGCGATTTGAACGCCCGACCCCTTCCGTGCGAGGGAAGTGCTCTCCCGCTGAGCTACAGCCCCATTGTGCGAGAAAAATGGAGCGGAAAACGGGACTCGAACCCGCGACCTACGGCTTGGAAGGCCATCGCTCTACCAACTGAGCTATTTCCGCTCGCAACGCAGAGTATATTATCACCCATGCGCAGAATCGTCAAGCAAAAATTTTCGCCGTTTCAAACATTTTTTGCCGGAACCGCCGCGCATACGGTCCGGCGATATTTGCCGGAGTTTTAGGCGCGTCGCCGTCGTCCTCGCAGGCCTATCCGCCGGCCGCCCTTACGAGACGGTCTTTCAGCGCGCGGCCTATGCCGCGTTCTTCGGGGATTTCGGCGTAGATTGCGGAGACGCCGCTTTTTTCGAGCGCGCGCATTGCGCGGAAGAGTTCTCGCGCGTATTCGGCGTCGTCGCGGAATTTTATTTTTTTCGCCGGATTTCCGGCGGGCTCTGAGATGCCCATCCACGCCCAGTTTTCGGCGTCCGCTGGGATTTCGTCCGGCGCGGCGAGTATCAGCGTGACGTTCGGCGCGTAGTGGCGGTAGCGGGTGCCGGGCGAGCGTTTGATTATCGTCTGATCCTGCGGCAGGAGCACTTCTTCTCCGAGTTCGGCCTCTA
>UQVV01000049.1 GCA_900544635.1 uncultured Cloacibacillus sp.
GCGCCGTGTCTCCGACGTCTTCCTTGTGGCCGAGCTGGATGTCGTTCTTGCCGAGGTACTCGGGATGTCCGCCTTCGTCGATCGCCGCGACGGTGAAGGCGCAGCGCGTGCGCGTCGAGGGCTTTTCGAAGATGAGCGCGACGTTCTTGCGCTCAAGCAGGTTGCCCTTTATGCCGGCGCGCTTTTTATTCTTGAGGTCGGCGGCAAGGTCGAGGAGATATTCAATCTCCGCCGGCGTATGGTGCTTCAGAGAGATAAGGTGGCGGTTGCGAAGATTCACAGGCATTTGGATTGCTCCCTTCATGAGTTTTGTATTGGTTTGTGGTTCTTATTGCGCTTTTGATTTTTTCGGCGTTCAGCGGACGGGGCCGCGGTTCAGCGGCATCGACATGCAGCGCGGGCCGCCGCGTCCGCGTCCGAGCTCCGGCCCTTCGAGCTCGAGTACCTCTACGCCGTTGTCGCGCAGCAGCTTCGAGGCGTTCCTGTTGCGGTTGTAGGTGACTACCTTGCCCGGGGCCACGGCGAGCGTGTTGCAGCCGTCGTGCCACTGCTCACGCGCCGTCTCGGCCTCGTCGCGCCCGTTCATGACTATGAGGCGCAGCTTCTCGACTTCGAGCGTTTCGGCGACGGCGCTGCGCCAGTCCTTTTTCTGCTCGAGCTTCATAAGTATTCCCTCGTCGGAGTAATCTAGCTGCCATACCTTGAGCGACTCGAGGAGCGGCGGATAGATGCAGAAGGCGTCTTTATCGACCATCGTGAAGACGGTGTCGAGATGCATGCAGTAGCGCCCGCGCGGTATCTCGAAGGCGAATATGCGCTTTATCGATGTCTTCGCGGCGAGGTTGCGGCCGATGCGCTGCACCGTGGTCGGAGCGGTGCGCTGCGAGACGCCTATAGCGGCGGCCTTCTCCGAGAGCACGAGTATGTCGCCGCCCTCGGCCTTCTGCGGCCAGACCTCGTCGGGCGCGTCGCCGAAGAGTATGCGCATTCCAGAAAATCTCGGGTGGAAGCGCAGAATATATTTCCAGTAGAGAGGCTCTATCCTGCGCGCCTCGAAGGTCATCTGCCCCAGGATTATGCCGTCGGCGACGGTGATGGCCGGGTCGCGCTGAAAATAGAGGTTCGGTATCGGGTGTATGACGAAGTCGCTGCCGTTCGACACGGATGCGACGAGGCTCAGCGAACGGCCGCAGACGCCGTTGACCTCTTCTTTCGTCCAGCCCTCTATAAGGTGGTCTGCGAGCTCCTGCGCCGCCATATCCATGAGCACGGGGCGGAATTCGTCGGATATGCGACGGTCGAGGCATTCGAAGCGGAAGACGTCGTTGATCAGCTCTTCCCTGACCTCGGGACGCGCTATCGCCTCGGCGAGGGTCCTGTTGAAATAGAGGACCTCCGTGCCGTTGGCGCGCAGTATATCCGCGAAGTTGTCGTGCTCACGCTGCGCCTGTTCGAGCCAGAGCAGGTCGTCGAACAGAAGCTCGTCCATGTTGTCGATGGTGAGGCGGTCGATCTCGCGTCCGGGACGGTGAAGCATGACCTGCTTGAGCTGTCCGGTCTCCGAGAATACACTAAACTCAGATTTTTGGTTCATTTTTACTCCTCTTTTAACTTCCGGCATCAGAACGCAAATCTGCGGCGCAAATTGTTACTTTGAGCGAAAAAACTGAATTATCAACGTTGCACACTTATCTTATATTTTTATCGAAGATAAGTCAACACACGAAGATGAAAAGATATTATGAACTTTTTATTTTTACTGGTTTAGAAGCTCCGCGAATTCCCGCGTGACGATTTCCTCAAATTCGTCCATCGAGCCTCGGCAGACGAAGGCGCCTTTTTTGAATACGATGAAGCCGTCGGGGCAGCCCGCCACGCCGAAGTCCGCGCCTGCGGCCTCCTTCGGGCCGTTGACCTCGCAGCCCATGACGGCGACGGTGACGCCGGGCGCTGCCGCCGGCGGCAGCAGCTTTTTCAGCCGCGCGACGAGCTCCGCGACCTCGACGCGGCGGCGTCCGCAGGTCGGACAGCTCACGAGCTCCCAGCCGCGGCTGCGAAGGCCGAGCGCCGCGAGGATGTTGTAGCCCGTCTCGACCTCTTCTTCGCCCGGCGCTGTGAGGCTGACGCGCAGCGTGTCGCCCGCCCCCTGCGAGAGCATAAGCGCGATACCCGCCGCGCCCTTGACGACGCCGGAGTTGCCGTTGCCGGCCTCCGTTATGCCGACGTGGAGCGGGAACGGGTATTTGTTCGCGAGCAGGAGGTTCGCGCGCACAGTCTCCGCGACCGAGGAAGATTTTGCCGAGATGATGACGTTTGAAAAGTTTTTGTCGAGCAGCAGCCGCAGCTGTTCTTCAACCGCGAGGACGAGCGCCGCGCCGCGGTCGCCGCCGCAGCGTTCGAGCTGCGCGTTGTTGAGAGAGCCGCCGTTCGCGCCGATGCGTATGACGACGCCGTTCGTCTCCGCCGCCGCGACGACTTCTGCGAGCCCAGCCGCATGGCTCATGTTTCCCGGGTTGATGCGCACAGAGGAACAGCCCGCGTCGATTGCGGCAAGCGCGAGCCTGTGGTCGAAGTGTATGTCGGCCATGAGCGTCAGCGGAGATTGCTTCACGAGCGCGGCGAAGGCCGGCGCGAGCGCGATGTCCGGCAGCGCGACGCGCGCGAGCTCGCAGCCCGCGGCGGCGAGCCGCTCCGTCTCACGCAGGCAGGCCGCTAGGTCTGTGAGCCGGCTTTTGAGCATACTCTCGACCCTTACGGGAGCGCCCCCTCCAATCTTCAATCCGTTTATCGTTACCGAGCGAGCGCTTCCCATTTTTATCAGCCTCCGTCGCCGTATCTTTTATAGGTTGGAAAGGAACAGTCTGAAAATATCCTTGCCCGTGACGAGCACAATCAGCGCTATTAGCACGATGAAGCCGCCGTAGTGGATTATCGTCTCGACCTTCTCGGGGACCTTGCGCCGCGTCACCATCTCGATGAGTACGAATACTATGCGTCCTCCGTCGAGCGCCGGAAACGGCAGAAGGTTCAGCAGCCCGAGGTTGAGGTTGATGATGCCGAGGAAGCCTATGAAGGCCCAGAAGCCAGCGGTGAAGGCGTCGCCTGCCATCACGGCTATGCCGACCGGCCCCGTGACGTCGGCCTCTATGCGTCCCGTGACGGTGAGCCACAGGCTTTTAAGTATCGTTACGCTCATGCTCCACGAGTAGCTGAACGACGCGCCGAGCGCCTGGATGAGCGGATATTTCTTATAAACCGGCTGGACGCCGAGCAGGCGTCCGTTGGCTTTTTCGGAGAAAGGAATATTTATTGAAAGCTTCTGTTCCCGGCCGTCGCGCGAAATCACGATTTCAAAGTCGTCGCCGGTCTTGTCTTTGCTCCGGAGTGTTTTCTGTATGTCCACCCATCTTTCGAGCGGCTTGCCGTCGATGCTTTTGATTATGTCGCCGCTTTTCAGCCCCGCCGTGTAGGCCGGGGTGTTCTCCATGATGTTGCCGAGCTGCGGCACGCTCATGTCGTAAGCGCCGTGTCCCGCGAGGTAGAAGGCCGTGAGCAGCCACGCGAGCGCTATGTTCACGAACGCGCCCGCGCCCATTATCAGCATGCGCTCCCAGGGCTTCTTGTTCGCGAGCGAGCGGCTCGGGTCGAAGCCCGGCTCCTTCGGCTCGGAATCGTCGTCGGCGTCCTCGCCCTCGAGCTTCACGTAGCCGCCTATCGGGAAAGCGCGGAACGAGTACTGAGTTTCACCCTTTTTACGGTGCCACAGCTCCGGCCCCATGCCGAAGGAAAACTCGTGCACGAGCACGCCGCGGAAGCGCGCGGCGATGAAATGGCCGCCCTCGTGCGAGATGACGCATATGCCTATGACTATCAGGAAAGATATCAGACTTATCAACTATTTATGCCTCCGCTGAAATTTTTGCATTTTTCGTCCGCGGCGCGCCGCCCCTCTTCGACGAGCGCGACGGCCTCGTCGAGCGACGACGGAGCGCCGCCGCGGTATTCTTCAAGCACCGACGATATGAGGCGCGCTATGCCGGGATATGAAATTTCTCCGTTCAGGAAATGTTCGACGGCGCTCTCGTCCGCGCCGACGAGCAGCGCTGGGTATGCTCCGCCCATGCGCCCCGCCTCGCGCGCGAGCGCGAAGCAAGGGAAGCGGCTTTCGTCTATTTCGCTGAAATTCAAATCCCACGCCGACGGCTCTACGGGCGCGAAGCCCTTCGCTTCGAGTGGGAGCCTGCGCGGCCACGCTATCGCGGCGGCGGCGGGAAGCCTCATATCCGCCTGCGACAGAAGCAGCTTCGCCGTGCCGTCTATGAACTCGACCACGCCGTGTATCTGCGACTTCGGATGTACGAGCGCGCCGACCTTTTCCGCCGGAAGGCCGAAAAGCTGCATCGCCTCGATGCACTCGATGCCCTTGTTCATCAGCGTCGCGCTGTCTATCGTTATCTTCGGCCCCATCCTCCAGACGGGGTGGTTCAGCGCTTCGGCCGCCGTGACCTTCTCCATCTGTTCCGCCGTGCAGCTGCGGAACGGGCCGCCCGACGCCGTGAGCCATACGCGCGAGACCTCGGCGTTTTCCGTGTCGCGCAGGCACTGCCATACGGCGCTGTGCTCGCTGTCTATCGGGCGCAGCTGCCCGCGCCGCTTCACGAGCGGCATGACCCACGGGCCGCCGACCACTATGCTTTCTTTATTTGCGAGAGATACGTCTATTCCTCGTTCGAGCGCCGCCTGAAGAGCCTTTATCGCCGTGATGCCCGACGACGCGAAGACCGCGTGGTCCACGCGCGCGTCGAGGACGATCTCCGTCAGCGCCGCCTCGCCGGTCATACAGACAAAGCCATCCTCGCGCCACGCCGGGCCGTCCGGCTCGGTTAGGCAGAGGATTTTCGCGTCGTGCCTGCGTCCCAGCTCCGCGAGCTTCTTCGCGTCGCGCCGCGCGGCGAGCGCCGTTATTTCGAAAATCTCGGGAAAGCGCGCGCAGATGTCGAGGACAGCGCCGCCGACGCTGCCCGTCGCTCCCGTTATCGCGAGGCGTATCTTTTCAGCCACTTATCCCACCAGCTCGAAAATTACAAAGGCGAGCGTGCCGTTCACGAGTATGCTGTCGAACCTGTCGAGCATGCCGCCGTGTCCCGGGATTATATTCCCCGTGTCCTTGACGCCGGCCTCGCGCTTGAGCACCGACTCCCCGAGGTCGCCGAGCTGTCCGGCTACTCCGCAGAGAAGGCCGAGCAGCAGCAGCGGAAGCGGCGGGAAGGAGAATATCAGCGCGAGCAGGCCGCCGCACATAAGGCTCGCCGCGGCTCCGCCCGCAAAGCCCTCCCAGGTTTTATGCGGGCTGACCTGGCTGCAGAGCGGCGTTCTGCCGAAGTGGCTGCCGGTGAAATACGCCGCGACGTCGCAGCACCATGTGCAGAAGAAGAGCGTGAGCAGGAACATCGCGCCGTGCTCGCGCATGCGTATCAGCATCATGAAGGTCCACGGCAGAACGATATAGACGATGCCGCCGACCGTCGCGCCGACGGAGGCGAGCGCGTCGCTCTCGCCGGAGACCTGGCGGCGCATGACCTCGAGGAACAGCGCGATGAAGGCGACGGCCGATATCGAGCAGAGTATCGCGGTCAGGTCCATGAGCCCCAGCGAGGTGCCGAAGAGGATGAATACCGCGGCTCCCATAACGAGCAGCGGCGAGGAGTGGACGCGCGGCGACTGGAGCTTATAGAACTCCCAGAGCGAGAAGAGCGCCGCGGCCGAGGCGATGACGTCCCAGACGAAGCCTCCTAGTATGACGCCGCCCATTATGGCGAGCACGATAAAGACGCTGCTGAACGCCCGAAGCTGGATGTCGGGGCTCGAATTCAAAAATTCCTTAAGCTTTTCCATAACGCTGCTCCCTTTCGTAATAATCTCCGACCGCGTCGAGAAGGTCCTGCTTGTCGAAATCGGGCCAGTATTTATCGGTGAAATAATATTCGCTGTACGCGCTCTGCCAGAGCCAGAAGTTCGAGAGGCGCAACTCTCCGCTCGTGCGTATAATCAGGTCAGGATCCGGCACGTCGGGGAGATAAAGATACCTTTGAAGTGTCTCCTCAGTCACCGGCCCAGTCTCCCCCGCCGCGAGCATTTTGTTCACCGCGTCGAGAATCTCGCGCCGTCCGCCGTAGTTGACGCAGGTTATCAGCTGCGTGCCGCGGAATTCCTTCGTCTTCTCCGCGGTCTCGTCGAGTATCGCGACGATGTCCTCCGGCAGCGCCGTCAGCTCTCCCGCGAAGCGCAGCCGCACCTCTTCCTTGCAGAGCTCTTCAAGCTTCGAGCGCAGATAGTAGCGGAAGAGCCCCATGAGGCCGAGCACCTCGCCGCGCGGGCGCTTCCAGTTCTCGGTCGAGAAGGCGTACAGCGAAAGGTATGGAATGCCCAGCTCCTTCGCCGCGCGCACGGTGCGCTCGACTGCCTTGACTCCCGCGTGATGGCCCATCACGCGCGGCAGCCCGCGGGACTTCGCCCAGCGACCGTTGCCGTCCATTATTATCGCTACGTGTTCGAGTTTTTTCGTCGTTTCCATCTCAGATTTATCCGAACTTAACGGAGTCCAGCGTGCCGGTGCGCTTCACGGCCTCCCACTGGCGCTTTACCTCCTGTATGTCTATCCAGGTCAGATGCTTCGGGCTGCCCTCCTTAGAGCTCGCGTTGCGCAGCAGGTAGCTCGGGTGGAACATCGGCATGACCGCCGCGCCGCGCCATTCGAACCAGCGGCCGCGCAGCTTCGTTATGCCCTCCGTCGTCTGGAGCATCCAGCGCGTCGGCGTGTTGCCGAGCAGCACGATCAGCATCGGGTTGATGAGCATTATCTGCGTCTGTAGATGCCGCCCGCACATCACGCTCTCCTCCGGGGTCGGCACGCGGTTTCCCGGCGGCCTGCACTTGACTATGTTCGTTATATAGACCTCTTTGCGGCTGATTCCCGCGGCGTTCAGTATCTGCGTGAGAAGCTGGCCAGCGCGCCCGACGAACGGCAGCCCCTGCTCGTCCTCGTCCGCGCCGGGCCCTTCGCCTATGAACATCAGCTTACTGTCCGGGTCTCCGTCGCCGAATACGACCTTGTGGCGCGTCTCCGCGAGCGGGCAGGCGGTACAGGCGAGGGTGCTTTTCCACGTCTCGTCCCAGAGCGTGCGCTTCACCGCGGCGCGCTCCTCGGGCGACAGCTTCAGAAGAACTTCCCTCTCTTCGCTCATACGACCACCTCCGCGATGACTACGTTGACGCTCTTCACGTCGAGGCCGGTGAAGTAGCGCAGGCTCGCCGCGATGCGCTCTTTGACGAGCGACGCGACGCCGATGAGGTTTTTGTCGCCCACCGTGACTGTGAGCTTGAGGTCGATCGAGAGCGTCTCTTCCTCGCCAGGCGAGGCCTTGACCTCGTTGACCTTGACGACCTGCGAGGTGCGCCCCGCTATGAACGAGGCGAGCTGCTCTATCGCCTCCGTCTCTATATGCACTTCGCCGTAAAAGCTGAACGGCGGGCGGACGATGGTCTTCTCGCCCTCGTGCTTGTCCTTCGACTTCCAGAATACGCGCAGCTGGCCGACGAGCTTGCCGGCGAAATTTTTGCGCACGAGCACGTGCGAGACGGGGATGACGTGCTGCCCCTTGCCGAAGCGCTCGCGCCGCGCCTTGACGATTTCTTCTGGCGTCGCCACGTCCTCTATGTGGACTATTTGCTCCGGCGCGGGAAGGTCGAGTTTTTTCAGAATCTTCAGCGCCATGTTGTCAGAGGTCGCGATGACCATGACCGAGCAAGGCGCGACGGAACGGAAGTAGGAGACGACCTCGCGGCGGTGGTCGTCGAACTCGAAGAGCGCACGGCGGATCGCGCTTATTTGGTTGCGCTCGGACTTCGCGCTCTTGCCGCATACGATGCTGCCCTTGTGTATCACGAGGCCGTCGTCGATGATATAGTCCGCGCCCACCAGCGACGCGACGAGCTGCGCGCGCTGGCTCTTGCCTGTCCCGGCCGGGCCGACGAAAGCGGATGTTTTTATTCCTGGGATAAAAGCGCCTCCCGCCATCTATTCCACCGCCGGCTCCGCTATCTCTATCTCGGCGCCGAGCGAGCGGAATTTCTCGACGAGCCCTTCGTAGCCGCGCCATACATGCTCAAGGCCGCGCACCGTCGTCTTTCCGTCCGCCTCGAGGCCGAGCATGATGAGCGCAGCCCCGGCGCGCAGGTTCGACGAGAGCACCTCGGCTCCGGTCAGCTTGCTGACGCCCGTGACTATCGCCACGTTGTCCTGGACCTCTATCTTCGCGCCCATTTTTCTGAATTCGTCTATGTGTAGCAGGCGAGAATCGAATACGCTCTCGTGTATGACGCTGTTGCCGTTCGCGAGCGTCAGCAGCGCCATCATCTGCGGCTGCGTGTCGGTCGGGAAGCCTGGGTAGGGCAGGGTCTTGACCGTGACGCCCTGAAGCGGCCCCTTCCATTTGGCGGTTATCTCGCCGTTGAAGACGTCGATGTCCGCGCCGGCCTCCTCCATCTTGTTGAGGACCGATTCGAGGAATTCCGGCGCGATGCCGCGCACGGTGACGCAGCCCTTCGTTATGACTCCGGCCATGAGGTAGGTCGCCGCCTCTATGCGGTCGGGGATTATCTCGCCGCTCGCGGAGTGCAGTTCGTTCATGCCGGTTATGCGGATTATCTCGGTGCCGTCGCCCTTTATCTGCACGCCCATGAGACGCAGTATTTCCGCAAGATTGGAAATCTCCGGCTCCTTAGCTGCGTTTTCTATAAAGGTCGTGCCTTCGGCGAGCGACGCCGCCATCATTAAATTCTCAGTCGCGCCGACCGACGGGAAGTCGAGCGTTATCGTCGCGCCCTTGAGCCGTCCCGCGGTCGCGGTCACGGCCCCGCCCTTCAGTTCGATGTCCGCGCCCATTTTCGCGAGCCCCTTGAGGTGGAAGTCGAGCGGGCGGCTTCCGAGGTCGCAGCCTCCGGGCAGCGGCATGACGGCGCGTCCGCATCTTGCGGTGAGCGGGCCGAGGACGAGCGACGAGGCGCGCATTTTGCGCACGAGCTCGACGGGAGTCTCGCACTCTATTTCGTCAGGGACGTTTATCGTCATGCAGCCGTTTTCAAATTCCACCTCCGCACCGAGATGGCACAGCAGGCGGCACATGGTCCGGATGTCGTAAAGGTCGGGCACGCATTCGAGCCTCAGGCTCTGCCCGCGCAGCAGTATCGCTGCGGCCATTACGGGGAGCGCCGCGTTCTTCGCGCCCTGTACGTTTATCGTGCCGGCGAGCGGCCTGCCGCCCGTCAGCGTCATTTCGTCAGCTAGTCTCTTCTCTCCGTGCGTCCCCATTTAATTAAGCAGACTCTCCTTCAAGGTTTCGGCGATTTTCAGCGACGCCGTGCCGTCGCCGAAGGGCTGCGCGGCGCAGCGGCGTTCTATCGCCGGTATCGCCTCCGCGTCTTCAAGCAGATTCAGCGCGGCTTCTCTTATCCTGTCCCTGTCCACTCCGACGAGCACGCCGCTGCCGTGCTCCACGGCTTCTGGGCGCTCGGTCACTTCGCGCAGGATGAGGAGGGGTTTCTTTATCGCGGAGGCTTCCTCCTGCACTCCGCCGCTGTCGCTCAGGATGAATTTCGAACTGTTCATAGCCCATACGAAGTCCGGGTAGTCGAGAGGGTCGCAGAGTATGACCTTGCCGCGCCCGTCGAGGTGTTTATGTATAATCTCGCGCACGGCGGGATTTTTATGCATCGGCACGACCATCCAAAGCTCGGGATGCGCGTCGAGTATGTCGGTGAGCGCGGAGCAGATTCCCTCAAGCGGCGCGCCCCAAGACTCGCGCCTGTGCGCCGTTACGAGCACGAACGGCGCGCCGTCGGGCAGCGCCTTCAGCTCTTCGCAGTCCGGCTTCGTGCGCGCGGCGACGGTGTAGAAAAGCGCGTCGATGACGGTGTTGCCCGTGACGCTTATCGCGCTCTCCGCCATTCCCTCTTTTCTGAGGTTCTCGGCGGCGAGCTCGGTCGGAGCGAAGCCCCAGGCCGCGAACTTGTCTACGAGGACGCGGTTCATCTCCTCAGGGAAAGGCAGGCGCATGTTCCAGCTGCGCAGCC